>CAZUUI010000216.1:0-3760 GCA_964622955.1 uncultured Chitinophagaceae bacterium
GACGGTATAAATGATGCTTTTGTTATTCCTAATTTTGCTACAAAATACAGAAATGCGAAGTTAATTATATTCAATCGTTGGGGTAACATTGTGTGGAGAAGTTATGGTTCATACCAAAATAACTGGACAGGAACACATTATGATGGTATGCCTTTGCCTGATGGTGTTTACTACTATATGATAGAAAATGAAAATGATAAAGATTTAGTTCAGCCAGTTACTGGATTTATCCAAATTGGAAGAGATTAATATTGTCTTAAAATTTTTAAAATAAAAAATAGCGATTGTAGCAATACAGTCGCTTTTTTTTTATTATTCTAAGCTTTCGTAAAAAATAGTTCAGACTATTTGTATAAGTTAAGTTTGGTTAATGCCGTCAAAAAAAGAAATAGTATAATCAAGAAAAAGAAGAATGGACTTCGTTGATCGTATGAACGCTTTTCATTAATTTTTTTTTCTTTTCCAAAAAATAAATTGTATCTTTGCAATAGTTGAATTTGATATTTTTCAAAATAAAATGAGTATGAAAACCCTACTTTTATTTTTTTTAGTTTTTTCGTTTAACTTGTTCGGTCAAACAGAAACACCCTTTTCTTGGAATTTTGAAAATAAAGATTCTAAAATTAATGTTTATCATCAAAAAATTGATAATAGAGCTATAGAAAATGCATTGGAACAAGATTCAAAAGGAAAATATGCAGTAGCAATTAATGAAAAAAAGAAAATTGAAAAAAAAGATTTTTCATTATCTTATATTTTAGATAATAGTGATAAAATTTTTCAATATAGAATTGCTTCACATGAAACTAAGGGGTTTATGTTTACCCTTAAATTCGCTAATATCGGTCAATCAAAAATTTGGTTTTATAATCAAGATCATACAAAGTACTACGGTCCATTTACAAAAGAAGATTTACAATTTGATTCTACCATCTTGTCGCCTATTATGTCTGGAAATGACTGGATTATAGAGATATTTGAAAAAAATAATGAGCCTTCAAATCATTTTTATGTCGAAAATATAAGTTCTTTTTTCAGAGGTGTTAAATCTTCGGCTGGTTTTGGGACTTCTGAAGACTGTATGATTAATGTAAATTGTAATGAAAGCAATAATTATAAAAAAGTAGTTTCATCTGCAGTCAAATTGGTTGTTACATCTGGGAGTGTTTCTTATTTTTGTTCGGGTAATGTAATCAATAATACAAAAATGGATGGAACACCATATGTTTTATCGGCCAATCATTGTAGTTTAAATTCATCCGCTTCTGATTATCCAAATTGGATTTTTATTTTTAGTTATGAATTTCCAGCTTGTGCCAATTTATCTGTAGAGCCTGTTGTTAAGCAATTAAAAGGTTGTTCCTTGATCGCACAATCGGGAAGTGATGGGGGTGATTTGTCTTCCGATTTTATGTTGTTAAAAATTAATACACCTATTCCAGATGCTTGGAATATTAATTTTGTAGGATGGGATAGAATGGGTACTGCTACTTCGTCGGGTGTATGTATGCATCATCCCGATGGTGATGTTAAGAAAATTTCTACATACAATACTGCACCTACAATATCTAGTTATGGTAGAAATACTTCTAATACTCATTTTAGAGTTTTTTGGGCGAGTACTCAGTCGGGCAAAGGCGTTACACAGGGAGGTTCTTCGGGGTCTGGTTTAATTAATAGTTCTGGATTGCTAATAGGAACTCTTACCGGTGGTGGTTCCAATTGTATTGATAATAGTATGTCCGATTTTTATGGTAGATTTTCTATGCATTGGGATCGATTTGGAACAAGAGATGTAGATCGTCTCAAACCGTGGTTAGATCCTCTAAATTTAGGCGTTACAACCCTTAATACTTTTTCAAAATCCTCCGTGTCTATTTCATCAGTTCAAGAATTAAATTTGTTTAAAGTTAATTGGATAAATAATTCCTTAAGCATTGAGACTAACGCCGATAATTATGATGTAGAAATATTCAATATCAATGGACAGTTGTTAGAATCATATAGTAATAATAAGTATAGTGCCAAAATTGAAATGCTTAAATTAAGTAAAGGTATTTATTTCGCCAATATTATTTCTTCAAATTATTCCAAATCGTTTAAGTTTGTAGTTCAATAATTTTTAATTATTTTGAGTAATTCCAAACTTTTTTTAATCCCCGTTCCAATATCAGAAAAAAATACATTTATTTCTGATGATGTAAAACATATTTTGCCTGAAATTTCATACTTTGTAGTTGAAAGTTTGAAGTCTGCACGTAGATCCTTGCGATTATTGGGGTATAAAAAAGATTTTAATACCGAAGTTTCTTTTTTTGAGTGGGATAAGCATAGTGAAAATCAATCGCTCAAAGAAGTTGAAGATTGGATAAAAGATGGGCAAACTATTGGCGTGTTGTCTGATGCAGGGCTTCCGTGTATAGCCGATCCTGGGAATAAAGTGGTTGCTTTGGCACATAAATTAGAATGCGAAGTTATTCCATTATCGGGTCCTTCTAGTATTTTGTTGGCATTAATTGCCTCAGGGTTCAATGGACAGTCTTTTGCATTTTCGGGATATTTGCCAATAGAAAAAGGACAGCGTATTTCTAAAATTAAGCATTTAGAATCGCTTGCCACTACTGGGCAAACCCAGATTTTTATGGAAACGCCATACCGAAATGAAAGTCTTTGGCTAGATTTAATGTCCAATCTGAATGAAAATACACTTCTCAGTGTAGCCGCAGATATTCTTGGTGAAAAACAATTTATTAAATCTAAAACAATAAAAGATTGGAAAAAATACAAAGAATTGCTAATACATAAAGTACCCGCAGTTTTTTGTATTTATAGATAAATCAATTTAGATGGCCAATTTTTGTTATATTTGTATAATTAATTTTTAAAAAATAAAAGTAATAATGAAAGGATTATTTGCATTTTTGATATTGATTTCAATTAATTTGAACGCTCAAAAAAATATAATAATTATTAAAAGCTCATCAGAAAAATTTAAGATTTTTGTTGATGATTATCCTCAATCAACAACTTCATATGGGAATTATTTTTTTTACTCAGGTTCATTTCCAAAAGACAAAATTATGAAAATAGATTTGTTGAAATCTTCTCAAGATATTTTTATACCTTTTGAGAAAATTACAAAGAATAAAACATATTATGAGATAAAAAAAACTAAAAAAGATTCATTTTATATCATAGAAGTAATGCCTTTTGTATCTAATGAAGTTCCATACATTGCTGTTTATCGATCAAAGCCTTTGAAAATTGTTTTGGATTCTTCCAAAATGGCTAAATCTTGTAAACTTTCTGATCCTGAAGTTGTTGGATTTGGAAAGAATTTTAATCTACTAAAAACCGAAAAAAGTAAAATTACATTTGTATCATCATTTATGGCTCAAAGATGTGTAACTATAGATCAAGCCAAGGTTATGTTAGCTCCAATATCTAATGATGAGGATAAGCTGTTGGTTTCAAAAATGTTGTTTGACCATTGTACCGAAGTTAATTATTTTGATAATTTAAGTGTGTTGTTTTCTAAAAAGGAAATTGCAAATAAATTTGTTAGTTGGCTTAAAAGTAAAAAATAACTTTTTATACTTATTTTGATAAAAAATCTATCTTTTCCAATAACCATTTTTTCTCAATTACGGTAGATTCTTCTATTGTTTTTCTCAGGTTTTTGTAATACGATTTATTGCTACTTAGTCTTTTGTTTTGTATTCGCTTTACATAATTTATAAATTTTAGATTGCTCGTAACC
>CAZUUI010000217.1:0-3760 GCA_964622955.1 uncultured Chitinophagaceae bacterium
CTTTCAATACCATTTTACACTTCTTTTTAGGTTATAACCTTACCATATTTTCTGGAAATTTTGAAACCTTGTTTATTGGTTGGGAAATATTGGGTATTTCGTCATTCTTGCTGATAGCTTTTTATAGAGAACGATTCTTACCCGTAAAAAATGCCATGAAGGTTTTTTCAATTTATCGAATAGGGGACATTGGTCTACTTTTAGCTATGTGGATGAGTCATCATTTATGGCATGAAAATATTACGTTTCAAAAACTGCACGATGCTCATCTTGTTCACGAACATTTGATGGCACATAGCTTAATTGGTGTATTAATTTCACTAATGATTCTGGTATCGGCATCCGCAAAATCGGCTCAGTTACCTTTTTCTTTTTGGCTACCAAGAGCTATGGAAGGCCCTACACCTAGTAGCGCTATATTTTATGGCTCGCTTTCTGTTCATATTGGTGCTTTTTTACTTATGCGTACACATCCATTTTGGGAAAATCAATTATTTGTAAAAATAATTATAGTATTGTTGGGGCTAATTACAATAGTTGTCTCTACAGGGATAGCTCGTGTGCAGTCAAGTGTTAAGAGCCAAATAGCATATTCGTCTATTTCTCAAATCGGCATTATTTTTATAGAAATTGCATTGGGTTTTGAAAATTTAGCATTAGTTCACATAGCTGGAAATGCCTTTTTGAGGACTTATCAACTATTGGTTTCTCCCTCAATTGTGAGCTATTTAATTCGTGAGCAATTCTATAATTATTCACCGCATTTGAAAAGTATTGAGTATAAATTTCCTCAAAAAATTCAAAATGGACTTTATATTTTGAGCATAAAAGAATGGAATCTTGACAGTTTTATGTATGAAGCATTGTGGAATCCTATCAAAAAATTTGCGAGAAGTATTCATTTTCTCAATGCTAAAAATATACTTTGGTTTTTCATACCTACTTATATTTTAAGTGCCTATTTATTATATCACAAAGATTTAATGCCAAAGCAAGCCTTGGCTTATCTTCCTATTTTTTATGCTTTTATTGGATTGTTAATGGTGTTAAAGTCTTTTTCTGAGCGTCGTAATATATTGTTTACGTGGATTCTTATTATTATGAGTCATTTTTGGATAGCTATAGCTATAGCGTTCAATGCCAATTTTGATTTAAAGGAAGTATATATTTATCTCAGTGGGATTATATTTTTTGGTGGATTTGGATTTTGGGTGCTTAAATTGATGCAACGCAAAGAAGAAATAAAAGATTTGACTATTTTTCATGGACATGTGTATGAACATCCTAGAGTGGCTCAATTGTTTTTTCTTTCTTGTTTGGGTTTGACAGGTTTTCCTATCTCACCAACTTTTGTAGGAGAGGACTTACTATTTAGTCATATTGGATCGCATCAAATAGTACTTGCTTCCTTTGTTTCTTTAGCATTTGTAGTAGATGGACTTTCGATTATTAGAATATATGCACGTATTTTTATGGGAACACATATCAAAAAATATCATGAAATCGCATTTAAAAGTAGTTAATTTTTTCAACTATCCAATTTCTAATGCGCTTCATACCAATTTTTCCCAATGCCATATTCCGCCAAAATAGGTACAGCTAAATTTGGCATAGCGTTCTGCATCGTATTTACTACCAAATCTTTCATTTCTTCCATTTCGGATTGATGCACTTCAAAGAGCAACTCATCGTGTACCTGAATGGTCATAAATGATTTCAGTTCTCTACGTTTAATTTCGGATTGTAATTGTATCATAGCCATTTTTATCAAATCCGCTGCACTTCCTTGTACTGGCGCATTGATAGCTATGCGTTCGTATACGCCTCGCATCATATGATTTCGAGAGTTGATATCTTTTAGATAACGACGTCTTCCCATAATCGTTTCTACAAATCCATTTTCACGTCCCAAGGCAATATTATTATCCATATACGCTTTTATTTTGGGATAGGTGCGGAAATAATTTGCTATCATTTCTTTGGATTCGCTCATATTTAAGGTACTTTGCTGGCTTAGCCCAAAAGCCGATACCCCATATATAATTCCAAAATTCACAACTTTGGCATTGCTACGTTGTTCTTTGGTCACTTCTTCAAAAGGAATTCCTAGCACTTTGCTCGCCGTTATACTGTGTATATCTTGTCCTTGTCTAAAGGCTTCTATCATCGTTTCATCACCACTCAATGATGCTATCAAACGCAATTCTATTTGAGAATAATCCGCACTTAGTATTTGATATTCATCGTTTTGTGCTATGAAAGCCTGACGAATTTTGCGTCCACGTTCCGTTCTGATTGGAATATTTTGAAGATTTGGGTCTGTGCTACTCAGTCTTCCCGTAGCGGCTATCGCTTGGTTAAACGAAGTATGAATTCTACCTGTTTTTTCGTGTATCAAATTTGGCAATGCATCGATATAAGTCGATTTCAATTTGGCTATTTCTCTATATTCAAGTATATCACGAACAATTTGATGGTCTTTTTTCAATTTATTCAACACTTCTTCACCTGTAGCAAATTGTCCTGTTTTTGTCTTTTTCTCATCACTAGGGATTTTCATTTTTGTAAATAAAATTTCTCCCAATTGCTTGGGTGAATCCAAATTAAAGGATTGTCCCGCTTGTTCAAAAATGGATGTTTCATAATGTTTGATTTCACCTGCCAGCTCCTCCGAATACGATTTCAAAAAAGGAATATCTATCGCCACACCTTTTTGTTCCATATCCGAAAGTACAGGGATTAGAGGCAATTCTATCGTCTCAAAAACCTCATTTACCCTCGATACTTCTTTCAGTTGCGGTTCAAAAGTTTGGTACAATTGATACGTAATATCCGCATCTTCTGCCGCATATTGTGTCAATAAGGTAGGATCTACTTGCTCTATGCTAATTTTGGATTTTCCTTTTCCTATCATCTCGTCGTAGCTGATAGGGGCGTAATTTAGATAGCTTTTGCTCAGCATATCCATCCCGTGCTTGGAATCGGCATCCAACATATAATGTGCCAGCATCGTATCAAAAAAGGGAGCTTCTATTTTGATATTATATTTCTCCAAAACTTTTAAATCAAATTTCAGATTTTGAGCAATTTTTGTTTTGGTTTTATCTACAAAAAACGGCTGCAAAGCCTCCAATATAGATTCTTGAGCTAGAAAATTATCTATCAAAGGAATATAATATCCTTCGTGCGCCACAGTAGAAAAAGAAATACCGACTATTTCCAACTTTTCTATATGTAAATCTGTAGTTTCGGTATCAAATGCAAAATGACTTGCTTTTTTCAATTTTTCTTGCAATTCATTGAAAATGGTTTCATTATCTACGCGAATGTAGTTTTTTTGAACAGTTTTGATGCTGTCAAAATTCGTAGTAATTTCAACATCTACTGCAGGTTCCGCATAGTTTTGTGAAAACAAGTCCGGTTGCCCCGATTTATTAGAAGCTACAGAAGCTACTTCGCCCAAAATATCTTTTTGCAAGGTCTTAAATTCAAGAAATGTAAAAATTTCTCTCAATTTTTCTTTGTCAAATGGCTCAATAATCAATTCTTCATCAGACACTTCAATCGGCACATCGGTAATGATTGTAGCTAGTTTTTTGCTATCCAATCCTTGTTGCGCAAAATTGATGACATTTTCCTTTTGTTTCCCTTTTAATTCCTCCGCATTGGCTATCAAATTCTCTACACTTCCGTATTTTTTTATCACTTCCTTCGACGTTTTTTCACCTATCCCAGGAATTCCAGGGATATTGTCCACCGC
>CAZUUI010000218.1:0-3744 GCA_964622955.1 uncultured Chitinophagaceae bacterium
CTCAATGAACTCAAAACGTCTGTGGCCGAATCGGAATTGATAAACGCCGCTATTGAACAAAAAATTAATGGCCTCAAATGGGTGCAGTTTACAAAAGCAATTGATTGGGATAAGAATAAAAAATTGCTTAAATATATCAGTATTCCACTAGCTATCATATTGTTGATGTTGTTGTTTTTTCCTTCGTTTATCCAAGAGAGTACGCACAGAATCATTCATTACGACCAACATTTTGAACCCAAAGCGCCTTTTGATTTCAAATTGCTCAATTCAAACTTGAAAGTAGTAGAATATGGCGATTTGGAAATTCAAGCCCAGTTTGCAGGAAAATCCTTGCCCAACGAAATGAATTTGTATTTTGGAGGCAAGTATTTCCCTATGAAAAAAGACAAAAATGGAACATTTAAAGGGGATTTGAAATATATTTCCGAAGAGCGTACGTTTCAGCTAGAAGGTGGAGGCTACAAAAGTCAAGTTTATGAAATTAAAGTAGTGCCCAAGCCTATTGTGTCGGCGTTTGAGTTGACGATTATACCGCCGAGCTATACAGGACAAAAATCGTTCTCACAAAAGGATAATGGCGATATTTCGGCACCTGAAGGCAGTACCATTATATGGAAATTTGATACGAAAAGTGTAGATGATATTCAGTTTATTTTTCCAGCATCTACCGTTTTGGCTCAAAAATTCGCAAATGGATTTGGGCTCAAACGAATTGTGAAAAATATTACGTCTTATGCTGTAGTGATTGGAAATAAAGAGGTTTTGAAGAAAGATACGATGCGTTTTGCGGTGAATATGCTGCCCGATCAAGCGCCTTCTATTTTTGTAAAAGAATTCAAAGACTCGGCGCGAAATCTCAATTATTATGCGGGCGATATTGCCGATGATTATGGGTTTACAAAATTGCAGTTGGCCGTAGAATACGAATCCAATGGGAAACGCATTACTCTTCGTTATAATTTGCCCTTGCAGGGAAATAAAAACCAATCGTTTCAGACACCGCTTCAGCCTTATATAGACAAAATTCCAGTAGGCACCAAGGCGAGTTATTTCTTTGAGGTTTTTGATAATGATATTGTCAATGGATTCAAATCTACACGTTCGGAAACATTCTCGCTCTACAAGCCTACGCTAGACCAACAATCAAAAGCCCTTGATGCAAAATCCAATGCCATTAAAAGCGATTTGTCGGGTGCGCTCAAAGAGGCAAAAGATTTGCAAAAAGATATAGAATCGCTCCGAAAAAAAATGCTTGAAAAGAAGCAGATGGACTGGAATGATAAGCAACAATTGGAAAATTTGCTCAAAAAACAAAAAGAACTTCAAGAAAAAATAAAAGAAACGCAACAGGAATTGAAGGAAAATTTTGAGAAAAAAAATGAACTGACGCAGCAAGATAAAGACATTCTGGAAAAACAAAAACAACTGGAAGAACTCATCAAACAAGTGAGTAGCCCAGAGATGAACGAAATGCTGAAGAAAATGCAGGAAATGATGGAGCAAATGGACAAAAAAGATTTGCTCAATCAACTGGAAAAAATGGACGATAAAAGCGAAAAGCTTGAAAAAGAGCTGGATAGGATGTTGAATTTATACAAAAATTTGGATTATCAGCAAAAAATGAAAGATGCGCAAGACAAACTGGACAAAATGGCTGCGGATCAAGAACGATTGAGCAAAGAATCGGAACAGAATATTAACAATGCCGAAAAACAAAAGGAACTCAACAAAAAAATGGATGAGGCAAAAGAGGATTTGAAAAAATTGGAAAATTTGAGCAAAGAACTCAAAAAACCAAACGATGAAAAAGCATTTGACGATATAGAAAAAGACTTGAACGAGGCGGAAAAAGAACAAGATGAAGCCAAAGAAGAATTGGAGCAAAATGATAAAAAAGATGCCGCCAAGAAGCAAAAAAAGGCTTCGGACAAGATAAAAGAAGCTTCGGAAAAATTGAAAAAAGCAGCAAAAAAACAGAAAAAACAACAGAAGAAAGAAGATGCGGCTACTATGCGAAGATTGCTCGAAAATATTATGTATTTGTCTTTTGCACAAGAAAAATTGGTGGAAACTACCAAACAGGCAAATATTCAAGCGCCTACGTATCCAAAAATTATTCAACAACAGAAAAAATTGAGAGACGATTTTGGGATGATAGAAGATTCGTTGTACAAGCTGGCTTCAAGGCAAAATGTTGTTAAAAAATTGATTTTTGAAGAGGTAGAAAAAATCAATGGATTTACAAAACGTTCTATCAATTTCTTGACCGAAAGACAAGTGCCAAATGCGATTCCTCAGGAACAATTTGCGATGACCAGTTTCAATAATTTGGCGTTGATGCTCAGCGAATCGCTCCGAAAAATGAATGAAAATGAAGACGACGATTTAGAGCCGAGCGAGTCTTGTGACAATCCAAAGAAAAGCAAAAAGAAAAAACCTGCAAGCGCTAAGAAATTGGCCGAAATGCAGCAAGAGCTCAATCAGCAATTGGAGAATTTGAAAAAACAAATGGAAGGGAAAGAAAATCCTGGAGGAGGAATGCCAAGCAAAATGAGCGGAGGAAAAGAAGGTATGAGCCAGCAAATGGCAAAAATTGCTGCACAGCAAGCTGCCATTCGCAATGCGCTGAAAGAATTGGAAAATAAAGCCAATCAACCGGGCAAAGATGGCAAAAAGCCTCTTGGGGAAGGTTTGGGCGATGTAATTCAAAAAATGGAGCAGACCGAAAAAGAGATAGTGAACAAAAAAGTGTACAATGAAATGCTGAAAAGGCAAAAGGAAATTGAAATAAAATTGCTGGAAGCCGCAAAAGCAGAAAGAGAACAAGATGAGGAAAATAAGCGTGAAAGTCAATCTACAAAAGATATTCCTGCGCCTATACCTGCGGATTTGAAAAAATATTTGGAACAGAAAAAAGAAAATGAAAATAATTTGAAGAAAAATCCCGTTGGATTGACACCATTCTATAAGTCTTTGGTGGAAAAATACTTTGAAATGTTGAAATAAACCGTTTTACTTTTGCAGATTGATAGAAAAAGAATAAGAAATGATTAAAAAACAATATGTTATAGCTATGTTGATGATGCCTTTTGTGCTTTTTGCACAAAAAGCTACTCGAGAAAGCTATGTAGTGAAATATTACAAAATGGCTATCAGAGAGATGAATCTCTATAAAATTCCAGCGTCAATTACTTTGGCACAAGGAATCATAGAAACCAATAATGGTACCTCTCGATTGGCGGTAGAAGGCAATAACCATTTTGGAATTAAATGCCAAAAAGTATGGACAGGGCCTACTATGACACACGATGATGATGAGAAAGGAGAATGTTTTAGAGTATATGCTTCGGCCGATGAATCGTATAGAGATCATTCGCTATTTCTAACGACAAGAGAACGATATAAACGATTGTTTAGTTATGATATAAAGGATTATAAATCTTGGGCTTATGGATTGAAAGAAGCTGGGTACGCAACCAATCCTAGTTATCCACAAATGCTAATCAAGCATATAGAAGAACTGAAATTGTATGAATATGATTTTTTTGGAACGGTGGAGGGTGAAGTAGATACTCCAAAAAAAGAAAATACTTTAAAGCCTAAGCTCGTTATTGATTCAGGCAAAGCTCCTGTAGAAGTTTCGTTGAAAGCAGTTTTGGATCCCAATGCAAAAACTTACTTGTCGCGTGTGGTGGTAGATGATAATTTTTCGATAGAACAAGTAGCTGCGGAGAAAGGTTT
>CAZUUI010000219.1:0-3715 GCA_964622955.1 uncultured Chitinophagaceae bacterium
ATTTCGCTTACGGCCCAAAACAATGAAAAAGCCGAAGCCCTTATTACAGAAGCTAATAATCAATTAGTGATGCGAAATTCAAAAGGATATATGGAAAAATTGGATGAATGTATAGCTACTTATCCAAATTACGAAACGGCTTATTTCTTGAAAGCCCAATTTCTAATGGGACGTCGCGATTATTCCAATGCCCTTCCTGTTTTGGAGAAATTATACAGCGTAAATCCCTCACACAATCCCCTGCAATTAAAATTGTTGGCGGATTGTTATTTTCAGACTTCGGACTATGATAATGCTGAAAAATATGCCAATCAATTTTTGGAAATTCCCAATCTAAGTCAAGCAAATTATAACGCCTGCAATCGATTGATAAAAAATATTGCTTTTGCCAAAACGCAACCTGATGTGGCTCCAATAGCATTTAAAAATTTGGGAAATGGCGTAAATTCTTCATACGACGATTATTTTCCGTCTACTACTGCTGATGAAAAATATCTCTATTTCACCCGAAACACCAATGGGAACGAAGATATTTGGGTGAGTGTAAATAATAACGGTTCTTGGACGCCAGCTAGGCCTATCGATGAAATGGAAATTTTGGAAGATGGAACGGTTTTGTCTATCAATTCATTTGCCAATGACGGCGCTCATACTATTTCTTCCAATGGCAAATTTTTGTTTTTCACGTCGTGCGACAGACCTAAATCTCTTGGCTCTTGTGATTTGTATTTTGCTTCAAAAACTGGAAATGTTTGGGGAAAACCTAGAGCTATGAAAACACCTATTAATTCTAGAAGTTGGGAAAGTCAGCCGTGTGTGAGCAGCGATGGCAAAACCTTGTTTTTTGTGAGCAAACGTGAGGGTGGTTTTGGTGGTTCGGATATTTATTATTCAAAAATTTCGGATAAAGGCGATTTTTCCGACCCTATAAATATTGGAGGTGAAATCAATACTGCACAAGATGAAGACAAACCGTTTATCCATCCCGATGGTAAAACCTTGTATTTTTCTTCAGATGGGCATCCTGGATTGGGCGGAAAAGATATTTTTATGTCAAAAATGATAGATGGTGTGTGGCAAAAACCTATCAATTTAGGCAAAGCAATTAATACCACTGGAAATGAAGTTTCGCTGTTTGTAAATGCCTTGGGAACTACAGCCTATTTGGCAAAACAAGCTGAAATAGAGGATCGAAAAGATTATGATTTGTTTTCATTCTCATTGCCAAAGGAATTTAAACCCGAAAATGTAACGTATATCAAAGGTGTAGTCCTCAATAAAAAAACAAATGCGCCTCTCAAAGCCAGTATCAAAATATTTAATGCAAAAACAAGTGAATCGGTGGTAAGTGTGAGTAGCGATGAGAAAAACGGTGAGTTTTTGATTACATTGCCGCTTGGCGTGCCTTATGGATTTATGGTGAATAAAGAGAGCTTTTCTATTTTTTCGGAAAATTATACGTTTGACCAGAAAAAAGATAATTCTCCCAATACTTTGACCATTGCATTGAATCCATTGGAAGCGGGTACGAAATTTGAACTAAGAAATGTGTTTTTTGAAACAGGTAAATTTGAGTTGAAACCAGAATCTAAAACCGAGCTAGAATTAGTAGTAGCAATGCTCAATCAAAATCCTGCAATGCGTATTCAAGTATCGGGACATACCGATAATGTAGGTGCAGAAGCCAGCAATAAGTTGCTTTCTGAAAATCGTGCAAAATCAGTGGTCGAATTTTTGGTAAAATCGGGTATTGACGGTACAAGATTGACTTCAAAGGGATTTGGTTCTTCACAGCCTATTATGAGCAATGATACACCAGAAGGAAAAGCTAAAAACAGAAGAACAGAAATTGAAATATTATAAAACTTTGATAGATTTACAAATTTTTAAAATACGTTACGGTTTCTTTCAATCCTTCAGAAAAAGTATGTGAAGGTTTGTAATTGAGCAATTTTGATATTTTTGAAATATCCGCCAATGAATTTTTAATATCGCCCGCTCGCTCTTCACGATGAATGATTTCAGCTTGGATTCCCAAAATACTCTGTATAGATTTTGTGAGGTCATTTAGCGAAAAATTTTCACCAACTGCAACATTAAATATCTCCCCCTTTGCCGCTTCATTATCTGTAGTTAATGCCAAAATATTAGCTTGAACGGCGTTATTTACAAACGTAAAATCTCGAGTATTGCTTCCGTCGCCATTGATGTAAATAGGTTTATTTTGGAGGATATTATTTATAAACAGAGGAATAACAGCCGCATACTGCCCTTCGGGATCTTGATTGGGACCAAATACATTGAAATATCGAAGTCCAATGGTTTCCAATCCATACGTTTTGAAAAAAACTTGTGCATAGAGCTCATTTGTATATTTACTCACCGCATAAGGGGAGAGTGGATTTCCTATTTTCTCTTCACGTTTGGGAAGTGTAGGTTCGTCGCCATATACGGAACTAGAACTAGCGTATACAAAGCGTTTTACATCATTTTCTTTTGCAGCTATGAGCATATTTAAGAATCCTGTAACGTTTGATTCGTTTGTTTTTTCGGGAAATGCAATAGATCGAGGCACAGAACCCAAAGCCGCCTGATGAGTAATGAAATCAATACCCTTACAAGCTTTTTTACATAGTTCTAAATCAAAAATATCGCCCTCCAAAAATTCAAAATGAGGATGAGATAAAAAAGGCTCAATATTTGACTTTCGTCCTGTAATCAAATTGTCCAAAACCCTAACATAAGCACCTTGGTCAAGTAAATATTTACAAATATTTGAACCAATAAAGCCCGCACCTCCTGTTACAAGAATTTTTTTATCTTTAAGCATTTTAATTATATTGCTTTTGGTAATATTCCATATAATTTCCACTCGTTACATTGTTCAGCCATTCGTCATTGTTCAAATACCAATCCACTGTTTTTTCAAGTCCCTGTTCAAAGGTTACAGAAGGTCTCCAACCTAATTCACGCTCAATTTTTGTAGCGTCAATAGCATAGCGAAGGTCGTGTCCTGGTCGGTCTTTTACAAAAGTAATCAATTGCTCCGAAGTGCCTTCTTCACGTCCCAATTTTTGATCCATAATCTTACAAAGCAATTTTACTAAATCAATGTTTTGCCATTCGTTGAAGCCACCAATATTATAGGTTTGACCATTGATACCTTTATGAAATACATCGTCTATCGCTCTTGCATGATCTTCTACAAACAACCAATCTCTCGTATATTTTCCATCACCATAAATTGGCAAGGGTTTATTATTCTTTATATTATGAATACAAAGCGGGATTAGCTTTTCTGGAAAATGATGCGAACCATAATTATTGGAACAATTAGAAACTACAACTTGCATACCAAATGTATCGTGATAAGCTCTTACAAAATGGTCGCTACTCGCTTTAGAAGCTGAATAAGGGCTGTGAGGATCATAGCTTGTTTCCTCTGTGAAAAATCCTGTTTCACCCAATGCGCCATATACTTCATCGGTAGATACATGATAAAAACGATGTGGATAAAGATTTTCTTTCCAAGCATTTTTAGCGGCATTAAGGAGATTTACAGTACCTACTACATTGGTAAGAACAAATTCTAATGGATTGGAAATACTTCTGTCTACATGGCTTTCAGCTGCTAAGTGTATTACGTGGTCTATTTTACACGCTGTAAAAATCTTTTCTAAATTTGCAAAATCCTGAATATCTGCACGTAAAAAAG
>CAZUUI010000220.1:0-3689 GCA_964622955.1 uncultured Chitinophagaceae bacterium
GCTTGAAAATTTTGGGATTTTGTTTGAATCAATTGTGATAATGATTGAGCATCTTTAGAATTGGGATTATTTTGAGCAATACTTTGATATTGACTAGACAACTGCATCAATTCGCCTTGCTGAATATTCATGCTTTTTAGTGTACTTTGAAAATCATCTTGATTTGCACTTCCTTTAATCTCATAAGCATTCACATTATTTCCATCCAAAGTAATAGTTACCTTTTCTTTTGGCTCAAGACACAGAAGCCAAGTTTTGTTTTGTTGCTCATTTGCACCTTTCAAAACCAATCGATAAAACCCCAATTGATCAATATTCCCTTTCATTTTAAATTCACCATTTTTAATAACTCCGCTATCCACAAGGGTTATTGTTTGATGGGAAATTTTTTCTAAATAAACTGCCTTCTGTGCTGTATTTGAAATTTTTCCAAAAATTCCATATTCTTCTCCTCTAATAACGTTACAAGTAAAAAAAGTTACTGCAATTAATAAAACTAACGTGTTTTTCATTATTTCTTTTTGTTTTTTAGACATGCTTTATAAATATTCGTTTAAAATAAAACGGTGTAAAGATAACTTGAAAAAATTAAAAAAATTAGTTTTTAATAATTTTTAATTTCAAAATTGAATTATTCATTTGATATGACTATCACAAACTCTCCTTTTGGTTCTTTTTTCTTAAAGTGAGTTATCAATTCATCGGCATTACCACGAACAGTTTCTTCAAATTTTTTACTAATTTCTCGCGATACCGAAATTTGTCTTTTGGCATTGACATATTCTTTGAATTCTTCAAAAAACTTAACTACTCTATAGGGTGATTCATAGATTACAACGGTTCTTTTTTCTGCACCAATTTGTTCTATAAACGTTTTTCGTCCTTTTTTATGCGGAGGAAACCCTACAAATACAAACTGGCTCAAATCAAATCCTGAATTGACCAATGCAGGAACAAAAGCTGTAGCGCCGGGAAGACAATCTACTTCTATTTCCTCTTGAATTGATAATGAAATTAATAAATTCCCAGGATCTGAAATCACAGGTGTTCCCGCATCAGAAATTAAAGAAACTATCTGACCCGATTTTATTTGTCCAACAATGTTTTCTACAATTTTATATTCATTAATTTTATGTAAAGGCGATAGTTTCTTATCTATTTGATAAAAATCTAACAATTTTCTACTCTGACGAGTATCTTCACAAAAAATAGCATCAGAATTTTTGAGCGTTTCAATGGCACGAAACGTCATATCGCCCAAATTACCAATGGGTGTTGGAACTATAAATAATTTACCCTTCAACAGCTGTTAATTTTACAGAATATTGTTCCATAATTTTATTAACCAAAAGTTTTTCGCAGCTTTCTTTTGCTATTTGCATTGCAATTGCTTCACTTTCTGCCTCAATTGCCAATTCAATTCGTTTGCCAATTCTTACATTTTGAATTTGAGAATAATTCATTTTTTGCAATCCGTTCAAAACCGCTTTTCCTTGTGGATCCAACAATTCTTTATGTGGCATAATCTCTACAATAGCACTAAATTTCATGATTTAAAATATTTGTTGCAAATTTAAGTGAAATAAAATAAATATTATTCAAAATATAGCGTTATGTATTCAAATATAAAAATCTATGTTTTTACAAGAAAAAATAAATAACTTTGTATCGATAAATTTATGCCATTTTGTAATTATGAAAATTAATAAAGGTCAATTATTATTCTTTTTTTTAATACTAACCCATCAAGGTTTTGGACAAATTTTAAACCTTTTTTCAGATTCTACTGCCATTAAAAACGATACTTTGTATTATAGACGCACAAACGAGGTGATAATTACAAATAAAATAGCTGAAAGAACATCAGCCGAACAAGAAGCATACTTAAGACTAAAACAAAAAGTGATTAAACTCTACCCTTATGCACTTTTAGCAAAAAAGATATATGAAAATTCCACACAAGAAATGAGTAATTTAGAAACTAATAAAGAAAAAAGAAAATTTAAAAAAGAAAAAGAAAAAGAACTAAGACAACGTTTTGAAAATGAAATAAAAGGATTGTATGTTACCGATGGTCCCATTTTAGTAAAATTGATACATCGTGAAACTGGTAAAAGTTGTCATGAGTTATTGAAAGAAATAAAAGGTGGTTTCAACGTATTTTTTTATCAAATTGTAGCTAAACGTTATGGTTATTCTCTCAAAGAAACGTATGACCCTGAAAAAGACAAAGACATAGAAAACATGGTCCAATTCCTAAAATCAGAAGGACAACTTCCTATTTACATTAATTAAAATATAAAAAATACATGATATATAAATTATCAGAAATAGATTTGGTCGCAAAACAACTCATTGAAAAAACAAATTATTCCAATATAATTTGTCTAGAAGGCGAAATGGGCGCAGGAAAAACAACTTTGGTAGAAGCAATTTCCAGAAATCTAGGAATTGAATCAAATACCGTTTCTAGTCCCACATTTTCAATAATTAATGAATATCCATTTCATGATAAATCACTCGTGCATATGGATTTGTATAGACTAAAAAATGACTCCGAACTTTTAAACATTGGTTTTGAAGATTATATTTTTTCAAAAAATATTTGCATAATTGAATGGTACAAAATTGCAGAGAAATTTCTACCCGACAATTATATTCTTGCAAAAATTGACAAAATAGATGAATTGACTCGTAAAATAGAAATATTAAAATGTTCTTAAATACAATAGTCAAAACAAACGATGGCTCTCCTACACTTTATAGCCAAACGTTTAATCAAACCTATCATTCTACCCATGGTGCTATAGCGGAAAGTGAACATGTGTTTATTAAAAATGGTATAGAATGGTATTTGAAGCATACTGATAATCAAAAAATCAGTATATTTGAAATGGGTTTTGGCACTGGACTCAATTGCTATCTTACAGAGAAATATACTTTAAAAAATAATATTTCTGTTGAATACCTTTCTATCGAAAAATTTCCAATTGAAACAGCACTTATAAATGAAATAGCCAATGTTTTAGAGGATTGTAAACTTTTTGAATCGATTCACCAAACACCATGGGAAGAATGGATAGCAAGTCATTCTAACTTTAAATACAAGAAAACGCTGGGCGATTTATTAGATTTCAACTTTGAAAACACTATTGATATTATATTTTATGATGCATTTTCACCAAACAGCCAACCAGAGCTATGGAGTGTTGAGTTGTTTCATAAATTATACAATTCATTAAACCCAAAAGGCATTTTGACTACTTATTGTGCAAAAGGACAAGTAAAACGCAATTTAAAACAAGCAGGATTTGATGTTTTATCACTACCAGGACCTATTGGAAAGCGTGAAATGACACTTTGTGTAAAAAAATAATATTTTTTTTCTCAATGATTATCAAAAAGTTAGGCTTTTTTTTTAATTTATTTTAAAAATAAAAGATGCAATTAAAAAAAAACTATTAATTTTGCACTCGCTTTTAAGCAATAAAGCATTGGTAATTAAAAAAAACCAAATGATTCCGTAGCTCAGTTGGTAGAGCATTACACTTTTAATGTAGTGGTCCTGGGTTCGAGTCCCAGCGGGATCACCAACAAAATAGCCTAACTTTTGTTAGGCTATTTTTGTAATCAAGGCGAGGTAGCTCAGTTGGTTAGAGCGCAGGATTCATAACCCTGAGGTCACGGGT
>CAZUUI010000221.1:0-415 GCA_964622955.1 uncultured Chitinophagaceae bacterium
ATTTAATGCTTTAGATTAAATTTTAAAAGATGTTTTTTTAATAATGCATATTGTCTTTTGGACACATTGATACTATATTCATTTTCCAATGCTCTTAAATAAATAATTTTGTTGGGCAAATCCATTTTTGTCATCCAATATAGATTTACAATTTGACTACGCATATTTGTTTCAAAAAACAATTTATCAAAAAACTCATACGATTCAATATTTTCTACAAAATCTTTAAAATTCATATGAGAATAGATAGGTTTGCCAATAGCTAGTTGTACTTTTAAGATATCAATATTTTTTTGAGCATAGACTATGTCCTGAATTCTAACAACATGGATATTATTTTTAATATCTTTTAATAAAAAACTAATTTTTACGTCTAAATTTGAATTAATGAAAAGCGAATCAAAAATTTCTTTAT
>CAZUUI010000221.1:425-842 GCA_964622955.1 uncultured Chitinophagaceae bacterium
CAGACTTTTGACTAATCGAAATGCGTTTTTCTTCTAATTGTTTTGTATAATAGTTATAATTCTCCAATGCTTCTAATGCTTTCTTAAATCCTTTTTTTTCTGAATAATATTGATACAACATATCATAGATATCTACGAGATATATAATACTATTCAAATTTTGAGAAAGACTTATTGCTTTCTCAAAAGATTCTTCCATTTTTTCAAATTCTCCTTTTTCTCTATATATACGCCCCAAATCAAAATAGGCGTCTATGAGAATATTTTGAGCATTTATGGATTCAGACTTTTCTATATTCCTAATTATTTGCTCAAAAGCCAATTCAAATTCTTTTCTATTTAATAATACCCTGGCTTTTAGCTGCGAGATAGAAAGATATGCCAATGAATTTGCCAATTTTTTAACTTCATAAGAAG
>CAZUUI010000221.1:852-2948 GCA_964622955.1 uncultured Chitinophagaceae bacterium
TTCATCAATTTCTTCAATAGAAAACGGCACATCTTGCTTTTCATTTACATACAAAAGCATCAAATTGGCTTTGCAAATAAATTCAAATTCCCTGTCTTCTTCGGTTATATATTGGGTTAAAATTAAATTGAGAATATATTTGGCATGGGTATACATTTCCAAAAAAATATAAATATTGGACAAACCTCCTAAAACTCTAATTATTAGCCCTCTATCTTTATTTTCTACAAAATACGTCAAGCAATTGGTCAATAATTTAAATGCTTCTTCATATTTTTCAAGTCGAGCTAATGAATTTGATTTTGAGAAAAGCATTATCATTGCTTCTCTTTCATTAATTGTTTTAGCAAACAAATAACCTCTTTCAGCAATTTCCAAAGATAATTTGGGATCAATTTGACTAAAATAATTTCTATAATCATGCCAAAGTCTAATCTTTTTGGCATTATCGGTTTCTTTTTCTAATGAAGATTCAAAGAAATTTACCTTGTCTAATTGTTCCTCTGTCATTGAGAACTACTTTGAAATTTGTTAATTTGAAAAACAAAAGTACAAATTTAATTTCAATATGATTTGCAAAAATTAGTTAAAATGTGCGAGTAGGTATTGGCATTTTTTATCCTAAAATTATAAAAAACAAAACATTAGTTATTTCTATAACCTACTAAAACTAATTATCCTAGTCTATAAAATAGTTAAACTTACTTCATTTTAGCTTCAAGTGCTTCCAATCGCTTCATCAATTCTTCAATTTTTTGAGATTGTTTAATGATAATAGCTTGTTGTTCTTCATTCTCTTTTTTCAAGTCCTGAGCTGCTTTTACCAATATAGGAGTCAATTTTCCGTAATCTACCATCCAAGGTCTATTTGGCTTTCCAGAATTATCAATGGCATCTGAGCCTACTTTTACTACACTTGGCACCAATTTGTATAATTCTTGTGCTATAAACCCAGTTTCTGTATTTTTATTTTTGTCCGATTTAAAATTATAATCTACTACATTCATTTTCATAATATCCTCAATAGTAGTTCGTGTAGCTTTTACATTTTCTTTGAGTCTAGCATCAGATGTTGTTAGATATTGAGTACCTGTACCTCCACTGGTAGGCGTGATAGATCCAATCCATCCACCGCCTAGCTGAAACGAAATCATTTCGGAACAGGTAACCGCTCCACCACAATTCACATTGGTACTAGGTACACTCACTATAATTGCACCATTAGGGTCACCTGCAGTATTTTCAACAAACAAGGTAGTTCCCGCAGAAGATTTCACATGCAGAGGATATCCTGGCGATGTAGTTCCTATACCAATATTTCCAGCTGTTTTAATAGTCATTAACTCAGTGCCTGTAGAATAATTTCTAATCCCAAGTGTACCGTTATATCCTACCAATCTAGCCCACGCAGCTGGCCCTGCGCCAATTCCAATGTGTGATTCGGCACTGGTTCCACCACTTACATTCACAAACTGAGCTGTTTGGGTAGCTGTATTTGAATTTGTTTGTACATCCAATAGCCAATTGGGGCTTCCTGTTCCTATTCCCACACGACCGTTCCAATCAATAACCATAGACTGAATAGCACTGGTAGGGAAATTATCTATCGAATTTGATGCTTTGGTAAGGAAAGAAAGTCCACCGCCAAAGGTTCCATTATCTACAGCGGTAATTGCTGCTAATCCAGTAGTAACCCCACCTCTTGAAAAAACGATTTCTTTTGAATCATTGCTTATTCCTTGTATAGTGGAAGGCAACGCTAGTTAACTGCTTCCATATAGTGTCAAAGCGCCACCGGGTGTAGTAGTACCTAATCCAAAATTTCCACTGCTATTCAATACCATTTTGGCATTAGAAAGTGCATTAGCAGCCCCTGTTCCATCATTATTCCAATACATAGTAGACGTGCTTCTATCTAGTCCATACCATGCTACACGAACACCTTTGGTTTGGAGGGCAATAATTGCATTTCCAGCACCATTATCTCTAAAAAGTGCTTGAGTTCCAGCCAAAGTACCTGTAGTACCCGAATTATCAACGGTAAGGGGTGTCAAGGGTGCATTTGTACCTATTCCTACATTTCCCATATAATAGAT
>CAZUUI010000221.1:2958-3683 GCA_964622955.1 uncultured Chitinophagaceae bacterium
AAGGTTCGTTTGCAGAAGCTAAGTATGCACTTGTAATTCTTTTTACTGTCCCATTAGAAGTAGCCACTAGAACCGAATCCGTAGCAGCACCACTAACCAATCCTTCCAAACGCAAAGGCCCATTTCCCGAAGAATCAATGACATGAAGTTGTGTAGTGGGGGCAGTTGTATTTACACCAATTTTGCTTGAAGATGTAATAGCCAACGCATTATATGTAGGAATAGTATTATTTTGCCCTTTGGTAGTTCTAAAGAAAATCCCTGCATTTTGTTGAATCATAGAATTAGCTCCATAGCCCGAATTTGGAATTGTATTAGTACCATCTGCATTTTGAAAATTAAAGGAATAGTTTATAGCATCGCCACCCGAATTAAAGTTGGTCCATATAAATGCAGCCGCATTACCTGTAGTTTTTTTGAAATAAGTATATCCTCTTTGAAAGATATTTCCGTTTACTTCAAATTGTTCGGCAGGATTATTGACATTGATTCCTACTTTTCCCATTTGATAAATATTTTGAGTATTTGCTGTAGCGCCAGTACTAGTAGCTACATTGTACCATGGTTCTGTAGAAGAAGATAGAGAAGTAGGAGAATTTCTTCTTACAACACCTGAAGCACTTATCATCAATATAGAATCGGTAGCGGTATTTCCACTCAAAAGACCTTCTATACGTAAAGGATTATAGCTAACCGAATCTTTTACATGCAATTTATTTGTAGGT
>CAZUUI010000222.1:0-3668 GCA_964622955.1 uncultured Chitinophagaceae bacterium
ACACTTTTTTATAATTGATAAGGCTCAGATCGAAAGATTTGGGCTTTTTTGTGTTGTACTTTTTAACCGCAAAGTGTGCAAAGAATTTCGCAAAGATTTTTTAAGTTATAACAAGCAAATAGTACAATCAAGAAAAACGAAGTTTGGACTATACTGATTGTATAAACGGTATTATTTTATCTTTTCAAAGAAACAAAACAATTTTAATTTTTAAATAAAAGATTATGAATGAAAATGAATTATCAAAAATCGTAATTGGATGTGCAATTAAAGTTCATTCAGAATTAGGGCCAGGATTATTAGAAAGCGCGTATGAAGAATGCCTATATTACGTATTAAAAAAAGAAGGATTATTTGTTGAAAAACAAAAACCGATGCCATTAATGTATGAAGAAGTCAAACTCGATTGTGGAAATAGATTAGATTTATTAGTTCAAAACAAATTAGTAATAGAAATTAAAAGTGTAGAAGCATTGAATGAAGTTCATCTAGCTCAAACTTTAACATATTTAAAAATTGGTAATTTCAAACTGGGACTTTTAATAAACTTTAATGTTTTATTGTTAAAAAATGGCATTAGAAGAATAGTAAATGGTTTATAATACAATAATAATTATATCAATCTTCGATTACTTTAAGATTGTTTCTAAGTACTTATCTTCGCTTACTTTGCGAATAACTTTTTTACTTTGCGGTTAAATTTATTTGAAATTTTAACCTTTAAAACATCAACATTTAAAGATTCATTCTTAGAATAATTTTTTTGACTTACATTTGCCCTTAAAATTATTGTATGGAAATTATTCACTTGTTGTTAGAATTTTTGAAAGACCCTTTGACTGTTTTGTCTAGCTTTATTGCGGCTTATGGAACGTTGGTTTATATCTTTCTTTTTATAATCATTTTTATGGAAACGGGAGTAGTGGTAATGCCTTTATTACCTGGTGACTCTCTCCTATTTGCTATTGGCCTAATAGCTAGCACCACAGGAGAAATCAACATATTATTTATTATACCATTATTGATTGCCGCGGCGTTGATTGGTGACAATCTCAATTATTTTATTGGCAAAAAATTTGGCGATTTTGTTCAATCCAAAGAAAAAATTCTATTCCTAAAAAAAGCACATATAGAAGAAACCGAACGTTTTTTTGAAACCAATGGAGGAAAAACTATCATTTTGGCTCGTTTTGTTCCTATTATTAGAACTATAGCGCCATTTGTAGCGGGCGCCGGGGAAATGAAATATAAAACGTATTTAATGTATTGTATTACTGGAGCTGTAATTTGGGTTACATCTATTACTATGCTTGGTTATTTCTTAGGTAATATTCCTTGGGTGAAAGAAAATTTTGAAAAAGTAGTGCTATCGATAGTTGTTATATCTGTATTGCCAATCGTTTTCAAGCTTTTCAAACAAAAATTTTCAAAATAATTCGGTTATGATAATCATTGGAATTACGGGAACTTTAGGCGCTGGAAAAGGAACTATTGTAGATTATTTACAAAATAAATTTCATTTTGAGCACTTTTCTGTAAGAAAATATCTTACCGATATTCTTGTAGATCAAGGCATTGAACCCAATAGAGACAATTTCACAATACTAGCCAATCGATTGCGTGCCGAAAATAATTCTCCGAGTTTCTTAATTGAAAAATTATACGAAGAAGCTGAAAAAAGCAATAAAAACTGCATTATCGAAAGTATACGAACGGTTGGTGAAATAAAAGTCTTGCGAGAAAAAGGCGATTTTTACCTTTTAGCGGTAGATGCAGATGCAAAATTGCGCTATGAACGAATTGTATTGCGAAAAAGTGAAACGGACCGCATAGATTTTGAAACATTTATAGCCAACGAACAACGCGAATATGATTCGGCAGATCCCAATAAACAAAACCTTTCGGCTTGTATCAAAGAGGCCGATTTTGTATTGGAAAATAATACCGATTTACAAAATTTACAACACCAAGTAGATGAAATAATTGCAAAAATTGAATTGAAATGAGTTATACCAGACCCAATTGGGACGAATATTTTATGGAAATAATGGATACCGTATCCAAAAGAGCGACTTGCGACCGAGGCAGAAGCGGCTGTGTTATAGCCAAAGACAATCAATTGCTCGTTTCGGGCTATGTAGGCTCTCCCGCTGGCATGAAACATTGTGATGAAGTAGGCCATTTAATCAAAAAAGTACAACATTTGGATGAAGAGAATAAAATTACCGAACATTGTGTGCGAACCGTTCACGCTGAACAAAATGCCATTTGTCAAGCTGCAAAACGCGGTATTTCGATAGAAGGTGCTACGCTCTATTGTAGAATGACGCCTTGTAGAACTTGCGCTATGCTCATTATCAATTGTGGAATTAAACGAGTTGTATGCGAACGAAAATATCAAACTGCAGCCGAGAGCGAAGAGATGTTTTTGCACGCAGGTATAAAATTGGATTATTTCTCCGAAGAATTAGAAAAATATTAATAAAATGAATCAAGTATTAAAAGAAAGAGAAGCGGAATTGATTGAAATCTTTGAATGGATTGAAGACGATACCGATCGATATGATCAGATAATAGATTTGGGCAAACAATTACCTCCGTTTAGAGAAAGTATGCGAACGGATGAAAATGAAGTAAAAGGCTGTCAAAGCAAAGTATGGTTGAGTTATGAATTTATTGATGGAAAATTAATATTCAACGCAGACAGCAATACGGTAATTACTAAAGGTATTATAGCCATTTTACTCTTTTTGTGGAACAATATGACGCCTCAAGAAATCATTGATTCGGATACCGAAATTATTGAGAAAATTGGTTTGAGACAACATTTGACTTCGCAGCGAAATAATGGACTGACCGCTATGATATTGAAAATAAAAGCTATAGCCGCACATTTCAATAAATAATATGAGACTATTATTGGTTATTCTTTGTTTTCATTCCTTCCAATTATGGGCTTTAGATAGTTCTTTATTGAAAAAATTGGATTTGAGTCTATACAATGAAATCTATTATAACCAAAATCTAAACGATTTGAACCAAACCAATAAGCCAAATTTTTTATACAATCACAAACAAGAAAACACTCTCAGTGTCAATACCTTAATAGGGAAAATTTCTTTAAAAGATTCGATGTATCGAGGAAATTTTGGTATGATTTTTGGGACTTTTGCAGCTAATAATATGGCAGAAGAACCCAGTTGGGCTCGAAATTTATACGAAGCCAATTTTGGATTTAAAATTATGAAAAAACATAATGTATGGCTCGACTTGGGATTGATGAATTCACATATTGGGTTTGAAAGTGCTGTAGGTGCGGATTGTTGGACGCTGACTCGAAGTATTTTGGCCGAAAATTCGCCATATTATGAAACAGGTGCTAAGCTTTCTTTTACATCCAACGATGAAAAAATTTATATTTCTGCGATGTACTTAAATGGCTGGCAAAATATTGCAAAAATAAGTAAGCAAACGAATCATTCTATTGGTGCTCAATTTATGTGGAAACCCAATGATAAATTCACCTTTAATTATAGCAATTTTTTTGGGAATGCACAGCCTGATAGCAATAGAAATATGCGTTTTTACAATAATTTTTATGCAATCTATGAAAAATCAAAATGGGGATTTATTCTTGGATTTGATTTAGGAATGGACAAAAACATTAT
>CAZUUI010000223.1:0-453 GCA_964622955.1 uncultured Chitinophagaceae bacterium
TATTTTCTAGACGTACTCTAAACATAGCATTAGATAATGCTTCTGTTATTGTTCCATCTAATTTTATCAAATCTTGTTTACCCATATTTTTTTTGGACGGCAAAATTACAATAATTTTTTTAATTGCAACTTTTTTTTTAATTTCTATTAACTACTTATATATTCAACAATTCATTATTATTCAACAATGCTTCTTCTACAAATTTATGTGTAGTTAAAGCTTCTGATTTTTCCAATCCAACACATATTGTATGTTCAAAATGAGCGGACAACTTTTTATCTTTTGTAATAATAGTCCAATCATCCTCATCCATCACAACTTCCTTTTTCCCCAAATTGATCATTGGTTCTATTGCTATAACCAAATTTTTCTTCAACAAAACTCCTTTACCTTTTCTTCCAAAATTAGGCACATCGGGTGGTTCATGCAAATTTCTTCCAACGCCATGCCCA
>CAZUUI010000223.1:463-3626 GCA_964622955.1 uncultured Chitinophagaceae bacterium
TCCCTAACAACACTATATCCTCTTTTTTCACAATACTCCTGTATTTCAAAACCAAGATCACCTGTTCTCACTCCAGCTTTTACCATTTCTATACCTTTGTTCAAGCTCTCCTTTGTTGTTGTCATTAGAGAAACCGCTTCTTTTGGTGCATTGAGAAATGCAAAAGTATATGCACTGTCGCCATGATACCCATTAAAATATACGCCACAATCAATTGATACAATATCCGTATCTTTAAATGGTACGTCATTTGGAATACCATGAACTACTGCATGGTTTGGTGAAATACACAAAGTAGCGGGAAAACCTCTATAGCCTTTAAATGAGGGTACTGCTTTATGATCTAGTATGAACGCTTCTGCTATTTTATCTAATTCTTTTCCAGTTATTCCTACTTTCAAATGTTTAGCAACTTCAGCCAATGTCTTTGAAACTAAGAGACAACTCTCTTTAATTTTTTCTATTTCTTCATCAGTTTTTAAAATCATTCTTCAATGTTTTTAAGCAACTGTTTGCCTTCCTGACATCTTATTATAATCTGTCAATCCGTCATATTTCTTATTCAACAAATATCCTTCAACTTGTAGAATTGTATCTAAAATTACTCCGACAGCAATCAACAAAGATGTTCCTCCATAAAATGAAGCCCATTGTGGATCTACTTTCAAGAATGTAGTAATAATATAAGGCAATATTGCAACTACACCAAGAAACAAAGAACCAGGAAATGTAATATAAGAAATAATTTTATCAATATAATCTGCTGTCTCAGCTCCTGGCTTAATACCTGGAATAAAACCATTGTTTCTTTTTAAATCATCTGCCATTTGTGTTGGACTCATTACAATAGCTGTATATAAGAAAGTCATTACAACTACCATAACAAAAACTATCAAATTATAAATCCATCCATTAACGTTAGTAATATTAATCCAAAAACTTGTATTCTGATTTAATTTTAATCCTTGCGCTACAAAAGAAGGTATAAACATAATTGCTTGAGCAAATATAATTGGCATAACACCTGCAGTATTTAATTTTAAAGGCAAATACTGTCTTACGCTTCCTTCCATATCAGTAGTTTCAACAGGTGCGCTTCTTCTACCCGGAATTACACTTCCTCCTCCACTTACTATTTTTCGTGCGTAGTTTACCGCAATTCTTCTTACTGCTTGTAAAATTAAAATTACAGCCATTATTACAACTACAAATAAAATCATTTCAATCAATAATAAAACTAAACCACCACTATCAGCAGAAACCTTAGAACGCACTTCATTGTACAAAGCTATTGGCAATCGAGCCATAATACCTGCCATAATAATTATAGAAACTCCATTTCCTAATCCATTATCGGTAATTCTCTCACCCAACCATACAACAAATAATGTACCTGCAGTCAATACAAACATAGTTAATATAGAAAAGAATACTGGACTAATACCATTTGAAGGCTCAATACCTAAAGACTTCAAATAAGTCATATATGCAATACCTTGGAACATAGTAAACGCTACCGTCAAATAACGAGTGATTTGATTCAAAGAACGTCTACCACTTTCACCTTCCATTTGCATTTTCTTAAAATAAGGAAATACAAAACCTAGCAATTGAACAGCAATTGAAGCTGAGATATAAGGCATTACTCCTAACGCAAAGATAGATGCATTAGAAAATGCACCTCCTGCAAACATATTAAATATACCTAATAAACCTCCATCAGTAGACTGTTTCAATTGAGCTAGAGAATCTGAACTAATACCAGGTAGCACGATATGTGTTCCTACTCTATATATCAATAGCATTGAAAGTGTAAAAAGAATTTTCTTTTTTAACTCTTTTACACTCCAAATGTTTTTTAAAGTTTCTAGTTTTATCATTTTAAATAATCTAGTTAATAATGATTATATAATTGTAACGCTTCCTCCTTTAGATTCAATAGCTTCTTTAGCTTTTGCACTCATTGCATGAACTGTAAAATTCAAGTTAGTAGCCAATTCTCCATTAGCCAAAACTTTAATTCTATCAAATTGTCCAACCAATTTCAATGCTCTTAACGCTTCAAAAGAAAATTCAGTCAAACCATATTTTGCAACTAAATCATTAATTCTTGCAAAGTTATACGGTACATACTCAACTGTGTTGAAGTTTTTGAAACCTTTTTTAGGCAATCTTCTTTGCAAAGGCATTTGACCACCTTCAAATCCTCTTTTTTGAGAATATCCAGAACGAGACTGAGCTCCTTTATGTCCTTTTGTTGAAGTTCCACCTTTTCCAGAACCTTGTCCTCTACCTACTCTTTTTGAACTTTTAACAGCACCTTTAGCTGGTCTTAACTGATGTAATTTCATATTGTTAAAATCTATTTACAAATTATCTTTATATTTCTTCTACTTTTAATAAGTGTTTCACTTTATTAATCATCCCTTCTAATTGAGGATTTAATTCAAATTCTACACTTCTATTTAATTTTTTCAACCCCAAAGCGATTAAAGTATCTTTTTGATCTTTGCTTCTATCAATAGAACTTTTTACTTGGGTAATTCTTACTTTAGACATATCTTTTTATTTATAATAATTATCCATTAAATATTTTCTCCATTTTCACACCTCTTTGTCCAGAGATTGTAAAAGGTGTTCTTAACTTTGACAAAGCATCAAATGTAGCTTTAATTACATTGTTTGCATTAGAAGTACCCAATGATTTTGCCAATACGTTATGAATACCCGCACTTTCAAGAACAGTTCTCATCGCACCACCTGCAATAACTCCCGTACCATTTGTTGCTGGTTTGATCAATACTTTACCTGCACCAAACTTACCATGTTGTTCATGAGGAATAGTTCCATTCATTACTGGAACAGTAATTAAGTTTTTCTTAGCATCATCAATTCCTTTTTGGATAGCATCTGTAACTTCTTTTGCTTTACCCAATCCATGACCTACTACACCATTTCCATTTCCTACCACAACTGTAGCTGAAAAACTAAAGTGACGTCCTCCTTTCGTAACCTTAGTTACTCTTCTTAAAGCCACTACTTTTTCTTTCAACTCAATTTCACTTGCTTTAATTTTTTGTATATTCTTATTTGACATATTACAATCTATTTATAAAATTAAAATTTAAGACCTGCTTCTCTAGCAGCTTCAGCCAAAGCTTTG
>CAZUUI010000224.1:0-517 GCA_964622955.1 uncultured Chitinophagaceae bacterium
TTAAAATAATTTTTGATTTTATTCTCAATTTTCAGATTTATAAAGCGGTGGATTTCCACCGCTTTTTTTTGTCTATGAATTAGATTTGGAGTACGTTTAGAAATGCTACACAATCTTTAGTTTGACCGTTGCGCAAGTGATAGTAGCGGTATCCTCCGAAGTGTTAACGGAGGAGATACAAGCGAATAGCACGGCCCTATGGGTGCGCCATAATAATTTGAGAAAAATTAGTTCATAACTAGTTAATATTCTATATAAATAGCATTCAATTGAGATCCCCGATAAATTTTCACTTCAATCTACAAGGTGATATATCATTTTGTTGTTGAAAATTTTCGAGGATGACGGAAAAATCAGAATTATTTATGCTTCCCTCGTGCGTCTTCTCGGAAAATTTTTCTTAACTAGCTAGTAATCTAAGAAAAATTTATCCGTGATCTCAGAAAAAGAAAAAGCCAAAAGAGATCCCCGATAAATTTTCAATTCAATCTACAAGGTAAAATATCATTTAGTTGCT
>CAZUUI010000224.1:527-3608 GCA_964622955.1 uncultured Chitinophagaceae bacterium
AAGGAGATACAAGCGAATAGCACGGCCTTTGGGTGCGCCATTACAATTGAGAAAAAATTTATGTTCTTAGCTTTTAAATTTTGGGTTAAAAATACCCCTCTTTTTTTCGATCTTCCATAGCGGTATCGCTGCGTTTGTCATCGGCACGAGTACCTCTTTCTGTGCTCATACTAGCCGCTATTTCTTGAATGACTTCCTCTATGGTAGCGGCTTCTGAAGGATAGGCTCCTGTAATGGTAATATCGCCCATAGTTCTAAAACGTACGGTGCGCTCTTCCACCGTTTCATTTTCTCTAGGCATTGAATACGGACTTTCCGAAAGGATTACGCCATTTCGTTCAAATACACGTCGTTTGTGCGCAAAATATAAGGAAGGTAATTGGATCTTTTCTTTTGCAAAATATTGCCAAACATCCAATTCTGTCCAATTGGAAATAGGAAATACTCTAAAATGCTCCCCCATATTCTTTTTGGTATTGTACAAATTCCACAATTCGGGACGTTGATTTTTGGGATCCCATTGTCCAAATTCATCTCGATGGCTGAAAAAACGCTCTTTGGCTCTCGCTTTTTCCTCGTCTCTTCTGGCGCCGCCCATAAGTGCATCAAACTGATGCGTCTCAATCGTATGCAACAACGCGGGAATTTGCGCTATATTGCGGGACGCATTTGCGCCTTTTTCTTCTACCGCCATCCCTTTGTCTATCATTTCCTGCACACTTCCCACAATCAATTTCACACCTAATTCTGCTACTAAATTGTCTCTATAGGTCATCATTTCGGGAAAATTGTGTCCCGTATCAATATGAACTAATGGAAATGGAATTTTGGCAGGATAAAATGCTTTTTTTGCTAATTGGGTCACTAAAATACTGTCTTTCCCTCCCGAAAACAAAATTGCGGGTTTTTCAAAATTGGCAGCAACTTCGCGTATCACATAGATAGCTTCGCTCTCTAATTCGTCCAAATGAGAAATAAGTAAATTAGACATATTCTTTATAGATTTATTTTTTCAAGTATGAAATCATTCAATTTTTTGATACAATCCTCCAACGATTCTTTATCGGTGGTCAAGGTTAAATCAGGATTTTGAGGGGCTTCAAATAGCATATTGACTCCTGTAAAATTTTCAAGTCCGCCTTCCTTTGCTTTTTTGTACAGTCCTTTTGTATCTCGAATTTCTAACGAAGAAGGTTCGGCGTGGATATAAATACTGAAAAATGAATCTCCCACTATTTCCTTAGCCATTTGTTGCAATTCGTGCGTAGGACACACAAAACAAGCCAAAACAATCTGTCCCGTATTTTTGAGCAATTTTGCCGTTTCGGACGCTCTACGAATATTTTCTTTTCTATCTTCTAGCGAAAATCCCAATCCTGCTCCTACCCCACTTCTAAAATTATCGCCATCTAGCACTACTACAGACTTTCCTGCTTCAAAAAGCAAACGCTCTACCGCCGAAGCCAAAGTAGTTTTGCCTGCGCCACTCATTCCCACCAACCAAAAAATATGTGCTTTATGCCCATTTTTTTGTTCGCGCTGCGATAGCGATACTAATTGGTCAAAAGTCGTGTAAATATTCGACTGCATTAATATTTTTAGAAACTAAGAGAATGCGTTGAAACCAGTAATATCATTACCTGTAATCAATAAATGTACATCGTGCGTTCCTTCATAGGTAATAACACTTTCTAGATTTGCCGCATGACGCATCATAGGGAATTCACCCATTATACCCATTCCTCCTAGCATTTGTCTCAATTCTCTAGCAATAGTAATAGCAATATGAACGTTATTGCGTTTTGCCATAGATATTTGTGCAGGTGTAGCTTTATCCGCATTTTTCAATGTACCCAATCTCCAAACCAACAATTGTGCTTTGGTAATTTCGGTAATGGCTTCTGCCAATTTCTTTTGTTGCAATTGGAATCCTCCGATTGGACGATCAAACTGTGTACGCTGCATAGAATATTTCAATGCCACCTCGTAGCAATTGATAGCGGCGCCAATTACACCCCAGCTAATTCCATAACGAGCCGAATTTAAGCAAGATAAAGGTCCTCTCAAGCCTTTTACGTTAGGGAAAATATTTTCTTTAGGTACTTTTACATTATCAAAAACCAACTCACCTGTAGCCGATGCTCTCAAGCTCCATTTATTGTGTGTTTCGGGAGTAGAAAAGCCTTCCATACCTCTTTCTACCACCATTCCACGGATAATTCCCTCCTCATCTTTTGCCCATACAACGGCTATATCTGCCAAGGGACTATTTGTAATCCACATTTTGGCACCATTCAAAATTACGTGGTCTCCAGCATCTTTAATATTAGTTTCCATACCGCCAGGATTGCTACCATGATTGGGCTCTGTAAGTCCAAAACATCCAATCATATCGCCCGAAGCCAATTTTGGTAAATATTTTTTGCGTTGCTCCTCGCTACCAAAACTATAGATAGGATACATTACCAAGCTACTCTGAACCGAGGCAGCAGAACGAACGGCACTATCGCCACGCTCCAATTCTTGCATAATGATACCATACGAAATTTGATCCAAACCTGCACCGCCATATTCTTCAGGAATATAGGGCCCCAAAGCACCAATAGCACCCAATTGTTTCATCAAATTAGGGATAGGTGTATGTTTGTGTGCATGCTCATCTATGATAGGCATAATTTCTTTATCTATATACTCGCGCACGGTTTGACGTATCATTTTGTGCTCGTCGGTCAATAATTCATCAATATTAAAATAATCTGTAGTTGGATTCATTTCTTATATTTTTTATATACGGCAAAAATACAATATTTTTTTTAAAAATCGTTCGTTCAGTTTAAGTTTTTTAAGTACAAAATCCGAGTTAAAAAAATCAAGGCACTTGATTTTGTCACTTTTACGGGTTGTAAATTCTTTGAATCGGAGCTATCTGCTTTAACTCTATTTTTAAATACTGACATAACACTAGTTTTTGAAAACGAAGTTTGAAAATTACAGATGTATGTTCAGTATGTTTACACTTCGAAGGAAGCCGCTCCTGTATATAGCACTTCACCAGTGACACAGTTATTTGAAGCAGTTGAA
>CAZUUI010000225.1:0-3599 GCA_964622955.1 uncultured Chitinophagaceae bacterium
CAAAAGAGGTTTTAAATTGGGAAGCAAAACGCTCTATTGAAGAGATGATGCTTACGGCGTGGAATTGGGAATTGGCAAATAAATAGCATTTTAATCATACATATCCAGTCCAAATTCTTTTTTGAACTCTTCCAAAAGCGGATATTTTTCTATTAATTTTTGTAATTTATCGTTTTTATTCAATAAAACGGTTGTAGAAATTATAGTTTCATCTATATGACAAATCCAATCAGCGTGAGCATTGGCTAACTCGGCATATATTTTCCTAAACATTGGAAAATTATTCTCAACAATACTTTGTTGAATTTCATTTTGTACTGTAAATTCAAATCGAGTTTCATTTATTACAGGTTTCAACGTACTCAAATAGTCGAAATCCAAATGCGTTTTGTCAATTTTGTTCAATATTAATACCCAGGCATTCTCAATTTGAATATTGGAAACTTCTACCGCCTCAATTTTCACCTCATCTGTTTTTTTATTGGACGCTTCTTTTATTAAATCATCCAATGTTGGCATAGATTTCGCAGAAGCTCTAGGCTCTACGGGCTTTTCCATCACTATCGAAACTTTATTTTCGGGTGTTGGGGATGAATATGAATCGGAATCGGCTAACTTATTTTTTTTTTTCTACTTCTAAGTTCATCCAAGAAGTATTCATAATGTTTTGAACATAAGCTAGTTTTAATAGCATAAGTTCTACGCTCAGCTTTTTTTGCCTTGATATTGGTAGTGATTTTTCACAATCCGATATAATTTGAAGCATATTCAAATAAACGGCTTCTGAAAATAAAGCGGCTTGCGTTTTGTATTTTTGAATAATTTCGGGATTGTATTCCAACAATGAAAGCGTTTCGGGCTTTAGAGTCATCCATAAATTTCTAACATGAGCCGAAAATCCATCGATAAATGCCTCCAATTCAAAACCGCTACCCAAAACTTGATGCAATCCTGAAACCAAACCAGCGGTATCGTTGGCTTTTATTAAATCTATAAACTTGAAATAATAATCGTGATCCAGAATATTAAGATTCTGAATTACAGAACTGTATAACAATTTATTATCATTCAAACTCGTCAATCGGTCAAACATTGAAAGCGCATCACGCAATCCTCCATCTGCTTTTTGAGCTATAACGTTCAACGCGCTGGATTCGGCATCAATGCATTCTTTATTTGCAATGGATTGAAGATGATTTTGAATGTCCAAAACACTAATTCGCTTAAAATCATATATTTGACAACGAGATAGAATGGTTGGTAAAATTTTATGTTTTTCGGTGGTAGCTAAAATAAATTTGGCATACGCAGGCGGCTCTTCTAAGGTCTTAAGAAATGCATTAAAGGCTTGAGAAGAAAGCATGTGGACCTCATCTATGATAAATATCTTATAACGAGCATTTTGAGGCGGATACATTACTTGTTCTACCAATTGCCTGATATCATCAACCGAGTTATTGCTAGCAGCATCTAATTCATGAATATTAAACGAGGCATTGGATGAAAAACTGGTGCATGAATCACATTCATTGCACGCTTCACCATCGGCTTGCAAATTTTTACAATTAATTGTTTTGGCAAGAATACGGGCTATTGTAGTTTTTCCAACTCCTCTAGGACCACAAAACAAAAAAGAGTGCGCCAAATGCTCACTCTGTATAGCATTTTTTAGCGTTTGGGTAGTAAGCTCCTGCCCTACGACTTCATCAAATCGTTTGGGACGATATTTTCGGGCAGATACTATAAATTGTTCACTCATTTTTTTAGTTTCGACTTACAAATATAATATTGTTTTTTCAAATGCAGTTACAAAATCTATTAAAAAAGAAACATCCCTTTAATAGACAATACACTATGATATTGGGCTTCGTATTTGGGCGATACCGCATTGGTAGGGGTAATAGACTGAATATATCTTAGATTAAAAGCAAAATTATTTTTGATATACCACACGGCATTTACGATAAAACCAATGTCCAAGCTATTGTATGTACTTAATTTTTGGTCATCTGCATTTTTGTAATTGATGGCTTGTGAAGTTTTCAGTAAAGATGCCAATACAATTCCTGCGCCAAAAGAAGCTACATTTTTGTCATGATAGCTAAAAAATATAGGCGCTTCTATATAATCCGTTCCAATATATCGATGATAAATACTATCGGGATTGGAAACTACCTCTCCTCTAGCGCCACGCATAGTATAATTGAGTTCAAGATTACCCGAAAATTTTTCGCCCAACATAAAAAAACCTCCAATGCCTCCTACAGGTCCCCATTTGCTGAATCCACCCAAACTATCATTGGAAATTTGAGTTGTATTCACACCTCCATTGACATAAAATTTGAACGTACCTTCCTCCAATTCTTGCTGTGAAAAAGCAAAAAGGCTAAAAAATAAAGAAATTAAACAAATAATGAAACAACGCATAGAGATATATTTCTACAAAAATAAAAAAAATAACGGATATTGGAATAAAAAAAGCCTCTACAATGAAGTAAAGGCTTTTGTGGTCCCTGCTGGGCTCGAACCAGCGACCACCTGATTATGAGTCAGGTGCTCTAACCAACTGAGCTAAGAGACCTTCCCAAATGGGGGTGCAAAAATAATATTTTTTTTTTAAATATTATTTTTTTTGTCAGCTTATAAGTAAAAAACAATTAAAATAATATGCACGGCATTAGATTTTACAACTTATTTATAAACTTTTCTATTTTATAAATAATTGTATTAGAAACAATTATTTATATTTTATTTATTAAAAAATATTACTTTTGTAAATTAAATATAATTATGAAAAAAAAATTATTCTACATTTCATTTAGTCTTTTGATAGGGAACATAAAGGCTCAAACCATTGAAAGTATAGCTTTTTCGGCGGTAGCCTCTAGCAATGATACATTTCAACCTATCGTGGGCGGAAGTTTTAGTGGTTATGTTTCAAATGCATCAGGTTCATTAACCATTGCATCTGAATATGGCAAAAATGATTATAAAGTTTCAAATAGTATCACTAATATAAATCAACCTAAAGATAATATCAAAATATATCCAAATCCAACGGACAATTATATTCTTATTGATGATTTTTCAAAAAATTCGACGAAACCAAATGCTGTTTTGATTACAGATAACAATGGTAGGAAGGTTTTTTATCAAGAAAATTATATTGATAAAACTCCAATTGATTTTAAGGTATATCAAACAGGAATTTATTTTATAACATTAACAATAGATAACGAAACAATTACTTCAAGAAAAATAATTAAATCTAAATAGAAAAATATGAAAAAACTTATACTAATCCTATCACTTTTCAGTGTATTCTCTTCATTAATTTCTCAAACAAAAGTGCCACAATTAGTGAGTTTTTCGGCAGTAGTGAGAAACTCAAACAATACACCTTTAGCAAATACTTCTGTAAGTTTGCGACTAACATTTCGAAAACTTGGACAAACGGGTCCTATAGTATATTGTGCGCTTCATCAGCAAACGACTAATGCCAATGGATATATTACCCTGCAACTTAATCGACAGGTTTTAGGAACTACATGTAATGGAGCTCCTTTTACTACATTTGATAATATTCCATGGGAAGAAGG
>CAZUUI010000226.1:0-3577 GCA_964622955.1 uncultured Chitinophagaceae bacterium
GGTAAGACTTCCCCACAATTTTCGACCTTCCCACCATCTATCATAGGCGGTATTGGTTCTAAAAACCAAAAGCATAGAAAGCACAAAACCCAACAAAGTATGTATCAATGTCACATTTTTTATTGGAGCATCCTGTGGCAATTTGAAATATTGTGTTTCAAGAAATGTAATAGCAAAACAATATACTCCTAAGAATATCATCATTTTGTACAATTCTTTGAATGTATCTTCTTTATGAATTTTGAATATAAAAGTAAACCAATCTTTTGGATTATAGGTAATCATAATTTTTACATTTTTTCGGGTGATTTAATTCCAAGCAAATGCAATGATTTTTTTATGAAGAAATTTGAAGCATACGTCAAATACAATCTAAAATGTTTAATATCTTTATCTTCTACATTCAAAATTTGATGTTTTGTATAAAAACGATTAAACAATTTGGATAAGGTAAGTACAAATTGAGCAATTTCCGTAGGGTCGTACTGCGATGCTGCTAAATGAAGTACTTTATTGAATTGAGCAATATGAATCAGCAAATCTTTTTCTTCTTTTTCCATTTGAGAAGGAATTTCTGAAACAGAAAAACTATAATTTTCTTTATTCAAAATAGCCTGAGTACGCACAAAACTATATTGAACAAAAGTTCCAGTATCGCCCTGCATATCTACCGATTCCGCTGGATCAAAAGGAATTGATTTTTTCAAATTGACTTTTAGCATTCCAAAACGCAACGCACCAAGTCCTATAGTTTTAGACAATTCTTGAAGATACTCTTCCGAAAAATGATTTGCTTTGCCACTTGCCAATGTTTGATTTTTTGCTTCGTCAATAGTAGCCGCAATAATATCATCGGCATCTACAGCTGTTCCTTCACGCGATTTGAATTTGCTACCATCTTTGCTCACAACCATTCCATACGACATATGATGTATCGATTTTGAAAAATCCATATCCAATGCCTTGCAAATTCCTTGCAACACTTTGAAATGATAATTTTGTTCATCGGCTACTACATAGATCATTCGATCCATTTTAAAATCTTCATATCGTTTTTTGATCAATGCCAAATCTTGTGTAATATAAATAGAAGTACCATCGGCACGCTGTACTATTTTTTCGTCCAATCCTTCAGCGGTCAAATCTATCAAAAAGGCCCCCGTTTCATCTTTTTTGAATACGCCTTTTTCATATCCAGCCTGTACAATTTCTTTTCCATTCAAATATTCTTGGCTTTCGTAATATTCTTTCTCAAAATCAATTTCCAATTCATCAAAAGTAGCTTTAAATCCTTGATAAACCCAGCCGTTCATTTTTTGCCATAATGCAATAGTGTCTGCATCGCCATTTTCCCATTTTCTGAGCAACTCTTCATTGGCTTGAGTGATTGGAGCTTGTTTTTCCGCTGTTTTTTTATCCAATCCTCTTGCAATTCCTTCTTCTATTTGCTGTTTGAGCACTTCGGCAAATTTCACATAATAGTCGCCAACAAAATGATCGCCTTTCTTACCCACACTCTCTGGCGTAGCGCCATTTCCGTATAATTGGTACGCAATTAAACTTTTACAGATAGCTATTCCTCGGTCGTTATTTATATTTACTTTATGAACGCTATGTCCAGCTTCTTGAAGTATTCGCCCCATTGAAAATCCTAAAAACAAATTTCGCAAATGGCCAATATGCAAAGGTTTATTGGTATTGGGGCCACAATATTCCAATACAATATTTTCGGGGTGAGCTACTTTTTCTACTTGCAACAAATTACTATTAATCTCTTGCCACGATTGTGCACTCAAATTGATATTCAAAAATCCTTTTATTACTTCATACGAAGCGGCATAATTCTTTTCTACCATCCATTGTCCCAATATTTGAGCCATTTCTTCTGGATTTTTTTTAGCCATTTTGGCTAAAGGAAACACCAATAGTGTCAAATTTCCATTATGATCAGGATTGGTAAGTTCAAAATGCAACGCAACCTGTCTTATATCTCCTTCCACTAATGTTTGAAGATAAGAATACAGTTCATTTTTGAGATTATTGATAAAAAGTTGCATAGCTGAATAGATTAAACTACAAAAATAACTGAATGATACCAAAATCATTTAAAAAAATAATAAATAAGTCAAAAAAGCTTACTTTTGTGAACTACAAACCAAATTAATAAAAATGAGTAAAGAAAATATGAGTCCAGAAAGTTTAATGATGACTTTTGGCTACAATCCAGAATGGAGCGAAGGTAGTGTAAAACCACCTATATTCCAAACGAGTACATTTGCATTCAAATCCGCTGCCGATGGCAAGCGTTTTTTTGAAATCATTACAGGAAAAAGACAATTAGAAGCTGGAGAATCTAACGGATTGGTTTACAGCCGTTTTAACAATCCAAATCTTGAAATTCTTGAAAATAGACTAGCTATCTACGAAAAAGGTGCCGATGATGCCTGTGTATTTGAAAGTGGAATGGCTGCTATCTCTACCACAATGTTTGAATATATGAGACCGGGTGAATTTGTATTACACTCAAATCCTCTCTATGGAGGAACCGACGGTTTTTTCAAAAACATTTTGTCTAAATTCAATATTGGATCCGTAGGCTTTATGCCCGAAGATAAAGAGGCCGATATTATGGCTATGATAGAAGAAAAAGGATTGAAAGATAAAATTTCAGTAATTTTTGTAGAAACTCCTGCCAATCCAAACAATGTATTGATAGATATAGCAATGTGTGTAAATATTGCCAAAAAATTATCGACTCCCGAAAAAAGAGTTTATGTAATTGCAGATAATACGTATATGGGACCTATTTGGCAACATCCAATGGAAATGGGCTGCGATATGGTTGTATATAGTGCTACAAAATATTTGGGTGGCCATAGCGACATTGTAGCGGGTGTATGTATAGGCAAAAAAGCGGAAATTTCACGTGTTAGAAAAATGCGTTCAAACTTAGGTGGAATGAGTGGACCTCACACAGCTTGGTTGATGACACGAAGCTTAGAAACATTGCGTTTGAGAATGGACAAACAATGCGAAAATGCAAAAGTAGTAGCTAAATATCTTCGTTCGCATCCAAAAATTGAAAAAGTGTATTATTTTGACCAATTTGACAATGCAGAACAAGAGCGTATCTACAAAGCACAATGTTCGGAGCCAGGTGCTATGATTTCATTTGACCTTAAAGGCGGTGAAAAAGAATGCTTTGACTTTTTGGACAAATTGCATTTGATAAAATTAGCGGTAAGTCTGGGAAGTACCGAAAGTCTTATTCAGCATCCTTATTCTATGACCCACGCGGGTGTAGCTGATGATGTAAAAGCAAAAATCAATGTAACCGAAAAACTGATTCGTCTATCGATAGGAGTAGAAAATCCTACGGATTTGATAGCCGATATAGAACAAGCATTGAAATAAAAAATCGAATCTAAAATCAAAAGCCTCGCATTAATGTGAGGCTTTTTTTATGTAGTATATATTTTCTTTTTGAGTTTTATAACGTTTATACTATCAATATAGTCCAATATTCGTTTTTCTCGATTGTATTATTTGCTTGTTATGAAGGCATTTACCACTCTAA
>CAZUUI010000227.1:0-3575 GCA_964622955.1 uncultured Chitinophagaceae bacterium
CTTTTTTGCTTCTTTTTCGCATTGTTTCTTTATTTAATTTTTGATTAATTTCATAGCCGTCCAGTTATTTTCTACTATATAGTCGGCTTTTTGGTAGCCTATAGTGCCATAAGCATTTTCCAAATCCTGCATATCGGCTTCGTAGAATCCACTCAAATATAATATGGTGCCCGATTTAGAAAGTTTTGCCAATGCCTCTACCGATGCGAGTAAGATATTCTTGGTAATATTAGCGATAATTATGTCCATTTTTTGATGTTCAAAATCTAAAAATCCTGCTTTTTTTGCCGCATCCAAGTCGCCTTCAAAAAATTGAATGGAGGCTACATTATTGATTTCCGCATTTTCGATAGAATTTTTGTATGCCCACTCTTCATTGTCATTGGCCCAAACGTTTTTTGCGCCCATTTTCTTGGCCATTATAGCCAATATGCCCGTTCCCGAGCCATAATCAAATACATCTTTTCCTTCAAAATTTTCTTGACTGAGTAGTGTCATTACCGATTTGGTGGTTTCGTGATGTCCTGTTCCAAAACTCATTTTTGGATCGATGATAATTTCATTTTCACAATCCAAAGGCGGATGAAATGATGCGCGAATGCCCCATTTTCCATTCAAAATTTCAAGGGGTTGGAACGATTTTTCAAAAACTTCATTCCAGTTTTTATCTTCCACTTCTTCAATGGTGTAGTTAGCGATTAAGCCCATTTCACGTATCGCCTGCTCCAATGCTTTTTGGTCTTGGTCTGCTATTCGGTACGAAACGGTCAGTTGATTTTCTTCTTCCAATACCGATTCAAAATTGGAAATTTCATTCAAAAGTCCTATATACATTTCCGATTCTTCTTCGGACGATACAGGTATATAAAGATTAAAAAAACTTTTTGTCATTTGTATATGTGTTTTACTATCAAAAATTTATTGTGTAGATAATTTGAGCCCTATTACGCCTATTATTACAAGAAAAATAAAGGCAAACTGTTTTTTATTGAAATTTTCTTTAAAATAAAAAACGTCCACTCCTGTCTGTGCCACCATCGCCAGCCCCATCCATACCGCAAATGCTATAGTCAAAGGAATGGTTTTGCAGGCCATTGTAAAAAGGGTCACGTTGGCCACTCCAAATACGATATAGGTAAGCAAAGGAAATAATGCTTCCAAAAATCGCTTGTCCGAAATTCCAAACTCTTTGAAATTTTTCTTAATTTTGCTAATACTCAAAAATTTGAGCGACGATGCCCACAACACTTCAAATATTGAAGCCGAAAATAAAAATATCCACGCTATACTCATATCATTTCATCTATTTCGTCAATAATAATATCGGGTGAAGCTACTTTGGTATTGCCACGCATTCCTATTACACCAATTAGAATTAGGGAAATAAAAAATAGTTGATACATATTGAAGCTGTCTTTGAAAAAGAAAATATCCACGCCCGTCTGTATCACCATAGCCAAGCCCATCCATACTGCATACGCCACGCTCATTGGAATGAGCTTATAGGCCGATGAGATAAAATATACAATGACCAACCCAATGATAAAATAGGCAATCAATGGAATCAATTCCAATCCAAACTGTGGATTGAGAATTTTTCCTTGTTTGAGATAAGTCCATATTACATCAAAATGTAGAAATTTTTTGAGTGTAATACCCCATAATACTTGGAAAATGGCGGCAATAAATACATAAATCCAGGCTTTCATACGTTAATGTTTAAAGATCGTTTTTGTGCGCGTACCATCCATAAAATGCCAAATAGCCAAAACAAACAAAAGGAATCCAATATGACTGAAAAATTCCAATTTTATCGGCTACAAATCCTTGAAAAGGAGGAATTAAAGCACCTCCAATAATCATCATTACCAGCCACGAAGAGCCAATATTGGTGTATTTGCCCAATCGCTTGGTAGCTATTTCAAAAATACAAGGCCACATAATACTCAAATACAAGCCTCCGCTAATGATGAGCATCAACGTCCACTGAGAATGCATCAATAAGCCTGCAGCTACCGATAATCCGCCCAAAACACTCATAATCAATAAGTTTTTAGGGGCTTTTTTGCCCGAAAAAACATAAGTGAGCGAAGCCACACATACAAAAAATGCATAAGGATAAATTTGGCTGATATCGTTTGATTTCAAATGATTTACAAATAAAATAACTCCAAATGCAAAGAAAGGCGCTACAAATTTGATGAATTTTAGTTGCGAATGTTTTTCAAAAAACACCTCGGTGCTTCCTGCCCAGCGTCCTATCATCAAGCTACCCCAATACAACGACACCCACATCGATATTTTTTGCTCATCCACCAAGTATTCTTTTTTCAACAATTCGCCCAAATTGCTTCCAATCGCCACTTCCACTCCCACATATACAAATATGGCCACGATGCCCAGTATCAACTCGGGATATTTGGAAATTACAAAATCTTGCATCATCGGTTCGCCTTTTTTTACTTCTGGCACTTTGCTAAACGTAATGACGGCTATTGCCAATATAAAAAATCCTGACAAAATCATCGCTACAGGTATCAAACTTTTCAAATTGGTAATCGGTTCGCTTATTTCTACCGACCCAAAAAGTACTTGGCTCAATAAAATGGGCGCTATCATTGTAGCAAACGAATTGACGCTTCCTGCAATATTGATGCGGTGATTGCCCGTTTCGGGGGTTCCCATAGCCAGCAAAAAGGGATTGAGTACAATTTGCTGCAAAGAAAATCCAAATCCAATGATAAAAAGGGCCACCAAAAACAAATGAAAATTTGCTACCAACGAGGCAGGGATAAAAAGTATTGCGCCAAGAGTAGAAATACTCAGCCCCAAAATAAGCCCTTTTTTATAGCCCACCTTATTCAGCCAGTCGCCTTGAGTTTGTGAATACATCAAATAGACCAACGAACCTACAAAATACGCCAAATAAAACGCTAGATCTACCAACTGCGCCTCCAGCTGACTAATATTAAAAAATCCTTTGAACGTGGGAATCAATATACTATTGGATGCCGCCACAAAGCCAAAAAAGAAGAAAATGGATACCAGCGAATACAACGAAGACTTATTTGGATTCATATTTTTTGTATTTAAATTACAACCAAGTTGTAAAAATAAAAAAAAGAATTTAATACGCTTAATATTTGATGGATATGGAGCAATTCAATACTTTTTCTCACGAAGATTGCAGCCAGCTATCCACTGTATAGCACCTCCTAGAGCGGCACGCTAGGGCAGGCAGTGCGTGTGCTTCCACTTTGTTCCAGCATCCACCTGCTGGCCCTATCGGCGCTCCAGTATGCGCTATGCCGTTGCTATCTGGGCTAAGGGAGAGAGGAGTTGGACTTAATAGATGTTTTTATCTTAGTTTTTTTTTAATTAGTATTTAATTTATATATTAAATTCAGTTTTACTATTTCAATAAATGGGTATTATGTTGTAGTAGTGATTTCATTTGAGTAATGGCTAATTTATTTAAGTGCAATAAGCGGTCGATTTGTTCTAATCCTTGATGAATGAGCAACGCATTCGTACTTTCCATATTCGATAGCACTACGAGTTGTTCTAGGGTTGCG
>CAZUUI010000228.1:0-2335 GCA_964622955.1 uncultured Chitinophagaceae bacterium
GTCAATAACTATGCTTCCATAGAACTTAAACAAGATTTGAAACAAGAAGATTTAATTTGGAGCCAACCTTCTATTGTCAATAAAACGACTTCGTATTTCAATGTGTTTTTGGAAGTGGCTAAATGCATATCGTATACTACCAAATCTATTGAGTATAAAGATGAATTAAGTACAATGAACTTATCCAACTTGTTGATTGTAAATGCGGTGAATTATAAATTGGCGTATCTTTTTGCCACAAACCGATGCAATTATTATTTGCTTAATTATCCCAAAAATACGGCATCTTTGACCGATGTAGCGTCCCAATTCCGTGATATCGTGGAGAAATTAGACTAATCCCCACTAATTAAGAAATTTTATGTAAATTTGCAAGTGAAATTTCAGAAAATGGGTCAGTTTAATATTTGGAAATTTAGTACATTTGTATTGTTAATATTGGTGTTGGGACTAGGCGCATATCTATTTTTTTTCAAAAAAACAAGTTATAGCGCAGATGGTGTCATTGTTTTGGATGATTACAAGGCCGATAAGAAAGATTTAAACAAGTTTCAAAATCCCGCCTTTGCGCCCGATAACAATGATTTTTTTTATAACAAACCTACGCAGATAAAATTTGACGAAGAACTCTATGATTTTGATACAATTATAGAAGGAACCGTCCTCAAAAAAGAAATTGAGTATACCAATACAGGCAAAAATCCATACTTTGTATTGGACGTAAAAGTGAGCTGTGGATGTACCGTGCCTCATTATGAAAAAGAACCTATAGAGCCGGGTAAAAAAGGAAAAGTAATAGTTGAATATAACTCGGCAGGCAAAGATGGATTTTCAATGAATAAATTGACCTTGTATGGCAATGTCAATGGCGATCAAAAATCTACATTTTTTAAAGTATTCGTAAAAAAGAAAAATTAGTGAGAATAGTAGGCATAGATTTTGGTAGTAAACGAACTGGATTGGCCGTTACAGACCCTATGCAAATTATTGCCACATCATTAGAAACGGTTGAAACCTACAAGTTGATTGAGTATTTGGAGAAATACTGCACCGCAGAACCTGTTGAGGGATTTGTATTTGGATTATCAAAAAAATTAGATAATTCGATGAATACAATTCATCAATCGATGCAAACCTTCCAATCAAAATTGAAAGAAAAATTTCCCGATAAATATATCGAAGAAATAGACGAACGATTTACTTCAAAAATGGCACAAAACAGTATTTTGATGAGTGGTGTGAACAAAAAAACTAGGCAAGATAAATCGCTGATAGACAAAGTGAGTGCGGCTATATTATTACAAGATTATTTGAATTTTAAACAACGATAAATTACCTTATGGTGTTACCAGTAGTGGCTTATGGAATGCCCATTTTAAAGAAAGTAGGAGAACCAGTAGATCTCAATGATTCTCAGTTAGATACCTTAATTCAAAATATGTACGAGACTATGGACTTTTGCAAAGGCGTAGGCTTGGCAGCTCCCCAAATCAATAAAAGTTTGCTCCTTTTTGTGATAGATAGCAGCAAAATAGATAGCGATGAAGATAATCGAAAATCAAAAGATGAAGTGGGGCTTCGAGAGGTTTTTATCAATCCTATTATTTTAGAAGAATATGGCGAAATAAAAGGCTACGAGGAAGGATGCCTGAGTATTCCTGCCGTATATGGCAATGTAGACCGTCCTTCAAAACTTAGAATTGAATATACAAATTCAAAAAAAGAACGAGTAACCCAAGAATTTGATGGATTTACCGCACGTGTCATTCAGCATGAATACGACCATATTCAAGGCGTTTTGTTTATTGATAAACTAAAACCTATGAAAAAACAATTAATCAAACGAAGACTAGACGATATTAAAAAAGGGAAAGTCTCCGCCCGATACAAAATGATTTTCAATATATAGAATTTAAAAAACGCTAATTACAAATTACTAATCACTAATAACTAATTTTAAATATGTCCGACTCGATAAAACATGAATGTGGTGTAGCATTGCTCAAACTTCACAAACCGCTTCAATATTATATTGATAAGTACAATAAACCAACCTTTGGGCTTGACAAAATGTACCTGCTCATGGAAAAACAGCGAAATAGGGGACAAGATGGCTCTGGGATAGCTATCGTAAGACGTGATACGGAATTTGGAAACGATTTTATCTATAGAGAGCGCAGCGCAGAAAGCAATTCGCTCCAACGAATTTTTGAAAATTGCTACAAACAATACAACAAACTCAACCCCGAAAAATTAAATGATGCCAACTATCTCAAAGAAAATTGTGAGGTTTTTGGGGATATATTTCTTGGGCATCTTCGATATGGTACACACG
>CAZUUI010000228.1:2389-3547 GCA_964622955.1 uncultured Chitinophagaceae bacterium
TTTGCTTCAAAATCTAGTTCAGTTAGGGCAGCATCCTCGCCAAAAAGCGGATACGGTTTTGGTACTTGAAAAAATAGGTCATTTCTTGGATACCGAAGTGCAAATTATGTTTGACCAATACAAAAAAGAAGGACTTACCAATAGTGAAATTACCAAAAAAATAGCCAGTGAAATTAATATTGAATCCATCTTAAATCGTTCGGTAAAAGGATTTGATGGAGGCTATGTAATGGCAGGCGTTTTGGGACACGGCGATGCCTTTGTCTTCCGCGATCCCAATGGTATTAGACCTTGTTTTTATTATTCAAATGATGAATTTACGGTAGTAGCAAGCGAAAGACCTGCAATTCAGACAGTTTTCAAAGTTGATTTTGAAGATATTCAAGAATTGGCGCCTGCACACGCTTTGATTTTAAAAAATGAAAAACCTGTTTCTGTTGTCAAAATTCAAGATGAGAAAGAACGAAAATCGTGTAGTTTCGAGCGTATTTATTTTGCCAGAGGTACCGACGGCGAAATCTACAAAGAGCGAAAAATGCTGGGAAAATTGCTCGCTCCAAAGCTTTTTGATGCCATAGAAGGCGATTTTACCCATACCGTTTTTTCTTTTATTCCCAATACGTCCGAAACGGCGTATTATGGACTTATCAAAGGATTGGAAAGCATCTACCGCGAACAAATTGTAAAATCATTGCAAAATGAAACCAATCCCGATTTGACCAAACTACTGGTAGAAGACCGTATCCGTGCCGAAAAAATTATCGTGAAAGATGTAAAACTCCGCACGTTTATTACCAACGACCAATCTCGAAACGACCTCGTGTCGCACGTATATGATATTACCTACAATTCTATCGAAAAACACCACGATACCATCTGTATGCTGGACGATAGCATTGTGCGAGGTACTACACTCAAGCAGAGTATTATCAGTATTTTGGGAAGGCTCAAACCAAAGAAAATTATCATTGTGTCTTCGGCACCGCAAATTCGCTATCCCGATTGTTATGGAATAGATATGAGCAATATGGGCGATTTATTGATCTTCAAAGCTGCCATTGAATTGCTCCAAGAACGAGGCAATACACAGCTGATACACGAAGTCTATCAAAATTGCTTGGCGGAAAATCAAAAACCATTAGCAGAAATCCAAAATAA
>CAZUUI010000229.1:0-1552 GCA_964622955.1 uncultured Chitinophagaceae bacterium
GTAATAACATTCAACTATGAGAATGAAGACTACGAATACACAAATGATTTAGTATATAATAAATATAAAATTACAGGAACACAGGGGGATTATTCTGAGATAGGTCAAAATACTTCTTTTGAAAAAATCACGACTTCTTATTCTATTGTAAAAGGTAAAAGACTAGATAAAGTATTTGTAAACAATATTCTATATCTTGATTTAAACTATACCTTATTCAATCGACCAGATGTTAAATCTTCAAGCACTAACCCTGCAAAGTTTTTAAAAGAAATACTAGTATTCAACAACTATCAACAAATTGATAAAGTTGATTTTGAATGGTTAAAATCTAGTTTTAGCAACTGGTATGTTTTAAATTCTGTAAAACAAAAATCTCAAGAAAATCCTTATTCTTTTGAATATTACGATTTAAATACCGCTCCAGATAGATTGACAGATTTAAAAGATGATTGGGGTTATTTCAACACTAATGGCAGTCGATATAAATTAAATGAATTCGTCTATGAAGCTTCAAACAAATTGCGTAAGCCTAATCTAGAAAGTACGATAAAGCTTGCCCTCAAAAAAGTAGTGTATCCTACAAAAGGCTATGAAGAATATGATTATGAATTAAACTCGTATTATGATCCTAACTATTCTGAATTTACAATAGTTGACAATTTTGTAGATATATATCCTTATGACTCATCTGAAGATTTTTACCAAGAAAAAGATTTTGAGATTAACTCAAATGGATTTGGAAATGCTTTAATATCCTATTGTTTAGGAGATTTTAGTACGAGCGGTGCTACAACAAATCAATATGTAAATATTTCAATTTTAAATGAATGGGGAGTACCAGTAAATCATAGTTTTAGTTTTGGAGGTTTTAAAAGTGAAGAAATAAATCTACCTGTAGGAAAATATAAACTTATTCTTAATGCAAGAGGTTATGATTGTGCTTTTGTTACTATAACATACAGAACAAAAAGTACAATACCAGTAGCAGATAAAAATATCCCAGCAGGAGGACTAAGACAAAAACAAATAAGAATATATGATCATAATAATCAACTAGTAAGAAAAAAGAATTTTAATTACGATTTTAATGGACAAACTAGTGGTATTGTGTATGATAGTCCCAGATTTACTTTTTCTGAAAATATAAATAGTCCCAAGATATTTAGTTGTAATACAGTTGCAAATTATTTAAATGCAAATGTATTATCCTCAAATTCTATATCTGACATTTTAGGTTTTAATGGAAGTTCAGTATTCTATTCTAAAGTTGAGGAAATTGATACGGACGCTAGTAACCTCCCAAAAGGTAAAACTGTATCCATCTTTAGTTACAAAGATGATATTGGCATTACGGGAGTTGGAAATTATACCAACAATATAAAGTTAGATTGGATGAGAGGAAATTTAGTAGAAAAACAAATAAATAAGGATGGATTCGCAGTCATTGATTTTTTGAGTGCTTCCGAAATAGAACCTTTAAAAACTGCATTTAATTCCTTTTTTCCAGATAGAAATCTATTCACAGGCTCTTTTTCAAGCATGAGCGCAT
>CAZUUI010000229.1:1562-1970 GCA_964622955.1 uncultured Chitinophagaceae bacterium
CAATGAATATCATAGAATGGCTGCTGATGTTAAAATGGATAATATGGAAATCAATTATTTATGCGTAATACCTGGAACACAATCAGAAATCAATATTAAACTTCCCGGTACTTACACTTCTTCTGTTTATAAATTGATTTCTGCACCATTTTTTTTAAAATCAATAGAAAACCAAGAATATTTTGGTGCGAACACAATAAAGACAATTGAACAATATAGCTATGACAACCCTAATCATATGCAATCTACTTCTGTTACAACTATTTATGCAGACGGAACAACAAGTAAAAAAGTCTTGAATTACGCCCATGAGAAAGGGAATCAAAAGTTAATAGATGCCAATATGGTTGGTCTTCCATTAGAAACAATCACATTACAAAATGGAAAACCCCTTTCTAAAGTAGAGAC
>CAZUUI010000229.1:1980-3525 GCA_964622955.1 uncultured Chitinophagaceae bacterium
TTACCAACTGCTCAGACAGGATCATTATTGTTACCCCTTTCTGTACAATCCACAAAAGTTAACACCATTAGCCTTACAACACCTCCTACAGGAGAAGTAAAAGATACAGAAATAACATACGACAAATACGATTCAAAAGGGAATATCTTACAATATACCCCTAAATCAGGCATTCCTACTACCATTATCTGGGGATACAACCAAACCCAACCTATTGCCAAAATAGAAGGGATAGGTTATGATTCTCTTTTAGCCACCTCTGGAGCCAGTGCTTTGGTCAATGACGCCATTACAAAATCCAATGCAGATAAAGACAGAATAAGTGAAGACGCGCTCATCATTGCTTTAAACACCCTTAGAAATAACAGTAATCTCTCAGGATATCAAATCACTACCTATACTTATGACCCTCTCATAGGTGTAACCAGTATAACTCCTCCTAGCGGAATTATGGAAAGGTACTTTTATGATACCGCCAATAGGCTAGAAAAAGTGGTAGATGTAAACGGAAATATCCTAAAAGAATATAAGTATAACTACAAACAATAATTAAAGCATTATGAAAAAATTATTTCAATTACTAAGTATGGTGTTGTTTGTAGTAACCACTGCACAAACACTCCCTCCTTCTGGAGCGAATGCTACAGAGAATTATGTATACTCGCGGACTTACCTAGAGGCGGTAACTTCTAGCAATACTACTGCAAAACAAGTACAAAGCATTAGCTATTTTGATGGATTAGGAAGACCTAAACAAAACATTGACATTAAAGCGACACCTCAAGGCAGAGACATTGTAACACCGATAGTGTATGATGGTTTTGGAAGACAAAACAGAGAATATCTCCCAATCCCTCAAAGCAATACCACCAATGGAGCCATCTATTCTCAAAACTCGGGATTGGTAAATTATCCTGTAACAGATCCTACCAATATCTACAGTGGAGAAAAGATTTATGCTGAAAAGAATTTAGAAAATTCTCCTTTGGATAGAATATTTCAACAATATCAAGTGGGCAACGACTGGAGCTCCAAGCCTATCGCTTTTGATTATCTCGTCAACAATCCAAATGAAGTCAAGAAATACACCGTCACTTCTACATGGAGCAATGGTGCTACCAATTCTACCATTATAGAATCTGGCTTCTATCCAGAGGCGCAGTTGTACAAAAATACGGTAACAGATGAAGATGGTAATGTCTCCATAGAGTTTAAGAATGGGCAAGGACAAACCCTTTTGGTAAGAAAGGTACTGAACGCTACCCAAAATGCGGATACTTATTATGTGTACAATGAATGGAACCAATTGGCGTTTGTCATCTCACCCTTAGCCTCTGCTTCTGCTTTAACCTCTAGCTCTATAGACAATCTTTGTTATCAATACCGTTATGATAACCAAAACCGTCTGGTAGAAAAAAAGCTCCCAGGGAAAGGCTGGGAATACATGGTCTATGATAAACAAGATAGACTGGTAGCTACCCAAGATGCCAATATGAGAGCTAGTAATCAATGGCTTTATACCAATTATGATCAATTTGGAAGAGT
>CAZUUI010000230.1:0-3259 GCA_964622955.1 uncultured Chitinophagaceae bacterium
TGGGCGATAAATTGTATGTGAATGGGGGGATGACACGGATATAAGTGCTATCAAACAATGTACAAGTTTCCGCTTCGGTTAAATCTAATGCTTTAGCTCGATAAGTTATATTGGCAGTAGGTTTTACATCTATCCATACACTATCAGGACCTGCATCTACAATACCCGTTTTGGGAAACCATGATACTTTTTTGGCGGTTTTAGAAGTAATGCGGACTGCTTTACCCGCAGGACAATAATATCCTGTGTCTTTATCAAGAATCATAGAATTTGTATATTTGACACGTATAGCAATGGTTCTAGAATTTTTAAATCCATAATTACTACAATAGTAAAAATCGAAATATAAGGTTTCATCACCAATTCCAACTGCAGAGTCGAACGTTATGACACCATAAACGGTATCAACACCATTGCTTGTATATTTTAAAGTATCAAATTTGTAGTTAAATAAATCTTTAGCTTTGTTTTTATTGGATGGATATTCTTTTAAAATCATATTCTGAATTTGTGCACCAATAGCCTTAAACTGAATTTTACCAGGTTGATTGCCACAGATTTCAACACAATGACTACTAAGTTGATTAACGCCATACATTTGATCTTTAATGGTTCCTTCGTCAAAGATTGGGTCACAATTATCACGAACTGTAATTTGAATATCTCTACACACATAACCAATAAAAACTCTTTGATATCCAATTCCATTAGAATTAGGTACCGCTCTCCATTCCAATACGGCGACAGCCATAATTCCATCTTGATCTCTATCGGGTTTTGCACTTATTAAACCCGTATATGGATCCATAGAAACTCCAAAATCAGTAAATAAAAAATTGTTTGAATTTAAAGGTTGTACATAGTCAACCCCAGGACTCCCTAACTGATATACAATAGGTAATAATGGATGTTCTGCTATAAATGGAGTATATCTAAGAAAAGAAATAGAATCCCTTATTACTTTTTGACCATTTACAGTTATATATTTTGGATCAAAAGAATCAGAAGGTCCATGCGCATAGGTGTTTATTCTACCTTTGCACCAATAGGGGACAGGATTGTTTGTGAAAAATACAGAATTATTTACATATGTGCTATTAAATGCTGTAACAACAACTAAAGGAGGGGTCCCATTTATTGTATTCATAAAATTTCTACAGCATTCTTCATAACTTACATATCCAATTTTATTTCTACCTATGGTGTATGTGCAAGTAAGTACCTCTTGCATAGTTCCTTTTATAAAATCAGGTGATAATGGAGAAATAATTGGACCTGGGCAATGCGTTATTTTTTTTGCAGGTACATCGGGTGGCAAACACAAAGGTGTTACTTCAATATTTTGTGAACTTATAAGTGTCATTGGAACAAAAATGTTTATATCGTCCGTAACAATATGTAAGTTAATGTTTTGAAAATTAATACCACCACAATAACGATATCTTTTTAATGTAAACTCGTATGTGCCATTAAGAGTGTCAATCATTTTATAAGTTATTTCTGCTCCCATTACATGATCTGCTTTCATTTCATTTTTTGAAGAAATAAGGAGGAAAAATGTAATTCCGATAAATTTTAATAGAGTTCTCATACGCTTTATGTTTATTTGATGCAAAAGTAGTAGGTTAAAATGGTAAAAAAATACTCAAATTTTGGGGTTTATTAAAGGGGATTTTGTTCTGTTTTTCATCATTTTTTCACATAAATAGTTTGTTTTTATGTATTTATAGATTGTTAATAAGGTTTAAATTTTATTGAAATAAAACTTTATTTGGCATTACATAGAATTTATTAAAACCATGAAAATAATATTGTTTTGAGGGGATATACTTTTTTTGATTGAATTAATAATTTTTGATTAAAATTGCACTTTGAAATTTATGGAATCTAATTATAATTTATCAAAGAAGAAAAAGGTAGTAACGAATCCAAAGATGTCGTTCTGGGAAAGCTTGTATCTACCTGCTATTTTTCAAGGTATGGCCATTACGATGAGCCACTTTTTTAAGCGTAAAGCCACGGTTCAGTATCCCGAACAAAAGCGTCCTATCGCGGATGTTTATCGAGGAAAACACGTATTGAAGCGCGATGAAAATGGTGCCGAACGCTGTACTGCTTGTGGTTTGTGTGCATTGGCTTGTCCTGCAGAGGCTATTACAATGGTAGCTGCGGAGCGAAAAGATGATGAAAAACATCTATATCGAGAAGAAAAGTATGCCGAAACGTATGAAATCAATATGCTTCGTTGTATATATTGTGGATTGTGCGAGGAAGCTTGTCCCAAAGAGGCTATTTTCTTGACAAATGAGATAGTAATGCCAGAGTATATGCGTAAAGATTTTGTATATGGAAAAGATGTTTTGGTAGAGCCATTGCAGATTGACCAACGAATCGATGTAACACTCAGACAAACTGAGGATGTTTTGGATTTTAAGAAAATTCCAGGAACTAAACACAATACCTTATTTGAATCAAACGAAAAGAAATAATTCATGGAAATAAATAATTTTGTATTTGTACTCTTATCTGTTGTTACGCTTTTGTGTGCAATGGGAGTAGTATTGGTAAAAAATCCAATACATAGTGGGCTGTATTTGGTATTGACTATGTTCAGTATTGCAGGACACTACGTATTGTTGAGTGCACAGTTTGTAGCTGTAGTCAATGTAATAGTATATGCTGGTGCTGTAATGGTTTTGTTGCTTTTTGTAATGATGCTATTGAATTTGAACAAGGAAAACGAGCCTTTGAAATCGTTCAAAGTAAAAATGCTAGGAGCAATAGTATCGGGAATGATGCTCGTATCTATGGTAGCTATGTATAAAGTAAAAATGACTACGCAGAGTATGGCTGGTATTCCTGTTTCTGAGGATTTTGGATATGTAAAGCCTTTGGGAAATTTATTATTTACAAAATATGTATTTCCTTTTGAATTGTCGTCCATATTATTTTTGGCGGCTATAGTTGGTGCTGTATTTTTGGGAAATAGAAATAAAATTGATCAATAAAATTTTTGAGAATGGATTTGTTAGGATTTGAAAATTATTTATGGTTATGCACAGCACTATTTTGTATTGGTGCTTTTGGTGTATTAATTAGAAGAAATGTAATTATATTATTAATGTGTATTGAACTGATGTTGAATGCAGCCAATTTAATGTTTATAGCATTTTCATACAAATGGAATAATATGGATGGTCATATTTTCGTATTTTTTTCGATGCTGGTAGCGGCCGCAGAAGTAGATGTGGGGCTGGCA
>CAZUUI010000230.1:3276-3524 GCA_964622955.1 uncultured Chitinophagaceae bacterium
TGTACTATCTCCGTTTATAGGATTTGCAATTAATGGAATTTTAGGAAAAAAAATGTCCAAAAGTCTATCGGGAATGATAGGAACTTTGGCGGTAATCACCTCATTTATCTGTTCGGTTATTTTGTTTTTGCAAGTACGAACTACTGGAGGCTACGAAGTTAAGGTTTTTGACTGGTTGACAGTAGCTACTTTTCACGTGGATTTTGCATTCCGAATGGATAAGATGGTTTGGTTCTTGCAGAAATAAA
>CAZUUI010000231.1:0-3522 GCA_964622955.1 uncultured Chitinophagaceae bacterium
TGATGCCATTGAACAAGTATGATTGGCCTTGGCAGATTGTTTGATTGATTGTATTGTTTGAATTTGAATTTACAGTAAGATTTAATGTAAGGAAACTATCACAGCCTTTTGCATTTACCAATGTATCCAAATATGTTCCTGACACTGTGCGATTGATGCCATTGAACAAGTATGATTGGCCTTGGCAGATTGTTTGATTGATTGTATTGTTTGAATTTGAATTTACAGTAAGATTTAATGTAAGGAAACTATCACAGCCTTTTGCATTTACCAATGTATCCAAATATGTTCCTGACACTGTGCGATTGATGCCATTGAACAAGTATGATTGGCCTTGGCAGATTGTTTGATTGATTGTATTAAACGTTTTAGCATTTACAGTCAAAGTCAACGTTCTACGAATAGAGTCAGCACCTGTATTTACTTTTCGGATAGTATCTCTATATATACCAGCTGTATTCAACGCATTTGCACCAAAAATATAATTATTACCGCTACAAATACTTGCAGAAAACGCAGTATCTTTTACAACCACTTTTTTCCCCCAGACATTAATATTGTCCAAATAGATCACTTGTCCATAGCCTCCCGAAAGCGTTTTGAAAATTCTAAAATACAATGAAATTTCTTTCTGTCCTGCAAAAGCTGAAAGATTAATGGTGTCTTTTTTCCATTGTGTAGTAGTTGGCTTGAAATAAGCACCATCCGCTTGAACGGGACCTGTGGCCAATGTAGTATGTCCTTTCATCCATACACTAGTTAAAGAACCGGTATTGCACGAATTATCTACCGCCACTTGGAGCGTATCTCTACTATCGCTATACCATTGACTCCAATACGATGGTGCAAAAGCCCTATCAAAACTCACCCACACCGAATCATAAGCATTTAAATTGAGTACAGAAGTAATGATTGCATCTTTTTTGCTTGTATTCATATAGGCTCTGTTATCAAATCGATATGATTTTGAGCCCACTCCATTGGCACTTAATGTATCTTCTCGTACCCAAAACCTATTATCATTGCCATCATTAAACACGGTCCAATTTAAAGGCAAAGTTCCTGATTCAAAGTTTTCAGAAATAGGCAATGTATCGCCTTTATAAACAGATATATACGCAGTTTTGGTATTGGTAAAAGATCCATTAGCATTGGTAGCGGTTAATGTCACATCATAAACCCCCGGTGTATTGTATATTATAGTTGGATTTTGCAAAGTAGAAGAGGAAGGTGTTCCTCCAGGAAAAGACCAAGTCCAAGAAGTAGGATTGTTTGATGAAGAATCTGTATAAGACACAGTTTTTCCAAGACTGCATAATTGGGTATAATTGGCACCAAATTTTGCATTTGGAATTTTTTGAGTTTGAATAGGAATGCTCCAGACTCCTTTTCCAAAATAAGCTACACGCATTTCGCTTTTATCAGTTCCTTCATTATAAGGAATTACAGACTGAATAGAGGCATTGGTAGGCAAACTTTGAGTCAAATTTTGCCAAGAAGTCATTGTGTCCATTTTGAAATAAACAGCTATACTTCCTACAGCATAAATAGATTCATTGGAAGTGTAAGGGTCGTGATATAGTCTTATCACATTTACGGCTGGATAATTGTACTTAATATTTATCCAAGTATTTCCTGCATTATTTGAACGATAAATAATATTGCCACAAGAAATATATACAACACTATCATTTTTTGCAATTACAGCAATTGATGCCGTTGTATTGGTATTGGTAGGCGTATTGAACGAATTAAAAACAGGAGTAGTCGAGTACAAATTATCGGTACGATATACTTTGCTATTAGAATTGATTAGATACAAACGATTTGTATCTTTGATAGACCACGCTACACTTTTGATATTATTGCCACTAAAAGCCCCAATAAAACTCCAAGTAGGAATGGGATCTTGTATATTTTTCGAAATCCATAGACTATCATTTTTTGAAATTACCGCGGCGTTTTGTGCTTTTGGATTAAAATCAATATAATTTGCGTTTCCCGAAAATGGGAAATTTAAAGAAACTTCGGAACCATTTACCAGTCTTCTTTTTCCTGTGATATAATAAACCGTTCGTGGATTTTTCCAATCATAGTTCATTTTTTCATACCAGTCGCCTCCTCTATTTGTTTTCCATACGCCCGTATCATCTCTATATAATTCTCCATTATCCTGTGTTCCTGTGCTGATACATTTATAATCCAAATTGCTACTTGCCGCTGGCGAAATTTCATTTGCAGCCAATCCATCCGATTTTTGCGACCAAGAATTAGTACCATCGGTTGTCAACCATATCCCTCCATCATTGGCATTAAAATGTTTTGTTTTGTTGTGGGGCGAAAATGAAATATGGTGCATATCGGTATGAACTACAGCCCACCAATTCGTTTTTTGAACCCAATTAATTCCAGAATCTGTTGATTTCCATACATTGTGGGACACCAGATATAAAATAGATGGATTTATAGGATCGCAATTTATATCAAAATTATAATTTCCTTGTCCAGCATCACCAGCCGTATTGTTATAACCTGTTAAATTGGGCATAGAAGCATTTTTCATTGCATTAAATGTAGTTCCACCGTCATTGGATTTAAAAATAGTTCCAAAATTTTTAACCATTCCAATATAAACAATATTTGTATCGGCAGGACAAACCGCTACACGCATTCCATTGGATGAACCACCCGAAGGAATGAACAATCCTCCTGTATTCATAAGATTGGTCCAAGTTTCGCCAAAATCTATTGAACGATAATAACCGCTGTCCAAAGTTACCGCATAAATAACTCTACCATTGCTTCCCGGCTTATACTCCATATCGGTAAAGCGCAATCCCGAGGGGGTTTTCAAAGTCCAAGTATTGGCAGAATCTATACTTTTATAGATACCACTATTCGTAGCAGCAATTAAAACGCCCCTATTCGTTGGGCTTTGAAGAATCTCATCTACGAGCCTATTGCCCATTCCCGTATTTTTTTGAACAAAAGAAAGTCCACCATCTGTGCTTTTCCATACGCCCGTTCCGCTAGAATAATAATTGGCATCGCCTGTTCCTAGATAGATAATATTGTCATTGGCATAATCTATACATACCGAAGCCTGACTTCCTTTTGGCAAATAAATTGACCCAGTAAGATTAAACCAATTATTGGCGCCATCGGTAGTTTTGTACAATCCCCCGGAGGATGTTACTGCATAAATTATTGAAGTATCAGTGGCGTGATGTTTTATTTGGCAGGTTCGGCCTATCCCATTGATTTGTCCCGAAGCATTGATGGGAAATTTTATAGGTCCTAATTCTTTCCAAGGAGTAACAGGTAGTAATTGTGCAAAAGCATTAATAGTAAGCAAAATATAGAGGAATAGGAGTATACGTTTTTTCATCTGTTTCTTTTTTTAGTTGCCATTTCTAGATTTTCCCGACACTTCTTCCCAAACTTTTAGTTGTTCATCTGCACTCAATATACGACCATCCTCTTGTACAAAAGGCAAAACTTCTCGTTTCCATCGTTTAAATC
>CAZUUI010000232.1:0-3505 GCA_964622955.1 uncultured Chitinophagaceae bacterium
CAGAAGAAGTGCGGTATATTTTTGATGAAAATAAGGACTTAGATTTTTTATTGGATGTAGCACATATTCCCAATTATGAATATCTTGAAGAAATATTAAAAATAAAAATGCCTGGTATTCTTCATCTTTCAGATAAAAAATTTAGTGTAATTCACGAACATGTTCCAATTGGCGAAGGTGAAATAGATTTTGAAAGCGTTTTCAATACCTATTTACCCAATTTCAAAGGTAAAATTATCTTTGAAGTTTTTGAAAGTGACGACAAAATTGTTGAATCTTTTGAGAAAATAAAGAAGATTTTAGTAAAATAAATAACTTGTTTTTCAGAAGGGTAATTATGTTTTAACAATCAATAAGGGATTAATTGACTATTAAAAGTGACAAGAAATATTTTCCCAGTTTTTTGAAACTTTTTTATCCTGAAATAGGTTGTATCATTTTTTAGAATAGTTCTAAATAATAATGCTTATTTTTGTCAATCAATTATATGAATGCTGTAGATAAAAAAATGGAAAATACAAACGATTTATTAATCGAAAAAGCTACCGAATTAGATTACAAATATGGATTTGTTACGGATATTGAGCAAGAATTTGCCAATAAAGGTTTATCCGAAGATATCGTTCGTTTTATTTCGGCCAAAAAAGAAGAGCCCGAGTGGATGCTCGAATGGAGATTGACGGCATTCAAACAGTGGCAACGTATGGAAGAGCCTAAATGGGTTAATGTTGATTATCCAAAAATAGATTTTCAAGATTTGATTTATTATGCAGCGCCCAAGAAAAAAGCAAAGTTAAATTCGCTAGACGAAGTTGATCCCGAAATCAGAAAAACGTGGGATAAACTTGGCATTAGCAATATGGAGCAAAATAAGCTAGCCAATGTTGCTATGGATTTTGTAATGGATAGCGAAAGTGTATTTACGTCTTTCAAGGAAGAGTTGGAGAAAAAAGGTATCATTTTTTGCAGTATTTCCGAAGCTATCAAAAATCACTCCGAATTGGTTAAGAAATATATTGGTTCGGTAGTGCCGCCACGCGATAATTATTATTCCGCACTCAATTCAGCTGTTTTTAGCGATGGATCATTTGTATATATTCCCAAAGGCGTTCGTTGCCCTATGGAATTGTCAACGTATTTTAGAATTAACGCAGAAAATACAGGGCAATTTGAGCGCACATTGATTATTGCAGATGATGATAGCTATGTAAGTTATTTGGAAGGCTGTACTGCACCACAACGTGATGAAAATCAATTACACGCAGCCGTGGTAGAATTAGTAGCACACGATAGAGCCGAAATAAAATATTCTACGGTTCAAAACTGGTATCCAGGCGATGCGGAAGGCAAAGGCGGTATCTATAATTTTGTAACAAAACGTGGAATTTGTCAAGGTGTAAAATCCAAAATTTCTTGGACGCAAGTAGAAACAGGTTCTGCCATTACTTGGAAATACCCCTCTTGTATCTTGAAAGGCGATGATTCTATTGGCGAATTTTATAGCGTAGCCGTTACTAATAATCATCAGCAAGCGGATACAGGTACAAAAATGATTCATATTGGAAAAAATACACGAAGTAGAATCGTTTCCAAAGGTATTTCCGCAGGAAAAAGCCAAAATTCGTACAGAGGATTGGTTCAAATCAATAAAACTGCCGATAATGCATATAATTTTTCGCAATGCGACTCTATGCTTATGGGAGGTGACTGTGGTGCACATACATTTCCATATATAGAAATAAAAAACAATACGGGAAAAGTAGAACACGAGGCTACTACATCCAAAATTGGTGAAGAACAATTGTTCTATTGCAATCAAAGAGGTATTGGCGATGAAGAAGCTATTCATTTGATTGTAAATGGTTTTTGCAAGGAAGTATTCAAAGAATTGCCAATGGAATTTGCGGTAGAAGCACAAGAATTATTAGAAATAACATTAGAAAATAGTGTAGGGTAATTAAATAAAAGAAAAAGATATTAAATATATATGTTAGAAGTAAAAAATATTCATTCTCAAATAGAAGATAAACAAATTTTGAAAGGCTTGTCTTTGACGATAAATAAAGGCGAAGTTCACGCTATTATGGGCCCTAACGGAACGGGTAAAAGTACATTTGCATCTACACTTACAGGTAAGGATGGTTATGAAATTACCTCTGGAGAAATCCTTTTTGAAGGAAACGATTTGATGGAGTTAGACCCTGCGGAAAGAGCGCATTTAGGGTTGTTTTTGGCATTTCAATATCCTGTGGAAATTTCTGGAGTTTCTACCACCAATTTTATGAAAGCGGCTATCAACGAAAAACGAAAAGCACATGGATTGCCTCCAATGGAAGCTAAAGAATTTTTGGCTTTGATGAAAGAAAAATCGGAGTTGGTAGAATTGAACAAAGAGTTTCTTACACGTAGTATCAATGAGGGATTTTCGGGGGGAGAGAAAAAAAGAAATGAAATATTCCAAATGGCTATGTTGGATCCAAAATTGTGTATTTTAGATGAAACCGATTCGGGATTGGATATCGATGCACTAAGAATTGTAGCCAATGGCGTTAATAAATTGCGTAGTGCGGATAATGCATTTTTGGTAATTACACACTATCAACGATTACTCGATTATATAGTGCCTGATTTTGTACATATTATGTATGATGGCAAAATTGTAAAAACAGGCGACAAAAACTTAGCAATAGAGCTTGAAGAAAAAGGCTACGATTGGATTAAAGAGAGTTTAGCAAACGGGTAGAAAAATAAAATTGCTATTTTTGCGTTCTATTTTCATCAAATTTAAAAGTATTCTAATTTTGTAATGAATAAAAATATCAAAATCTTTAATCTTAGAAAAAATACACAAATTATAATAGGTGTGTTTTTACTTTTGATTGGGATTACGTATATAGTTCAACAAAATTATTTGAACATTTCTGAAAAAAAAGAGTCAAAAATTTTAGTTTCTGAATCCGAGGAAGTAGAAACTGAAGTTGAATTTAATGACTTAGATTTTGACTTAATTACATTAGGTTCGTATTCATACAATCCAATTATTTATTCAAAGATTCTGCTCAAAACAAAATCTTTGTGCTTGATATTTTCACATAGCTTTACGCAAAGTATAGCTATTTTTATCAAAGTCTGTAACTTTAGAATATAGGAATTTAATTATTTTTATTTAACCATAAAGTTATATGGTCATTATTTTTCTTGTATAGAAAAATAATGAATTTATACCGTTTATACAATCAATATAGTCCAATTTTAATTGTACTATTTGCTTGTTATAACGGCATTTACCACTCTAAACTTATACAAATATAAATAAAATTTAAATGTTTTAAAACACGTTTAATACCGTGCTAGTATTTGTTTTGGGCAATATATTGACCAAATTACTAATACTTATACGGTATTTCAAAAAAGATTGGACTGTTTTGAAAGTAAGATTGGTATTATTATTCAGAAGATTTAACCATATAGCATCCTTCATTTTCTATAAAATAGCCTCCTTCAT
>CAZUUI010000233.1:0-3462 GCA_964622955.1 uncultured Chitinophagaceae bacterium
CTATGCGAAATAGACACGAAACTTCTTTGTCTACAAATAATGGAAATGATTTTGACTGAGATTGAAAATGAAAAGCACCATTCAAAATATGCAATCCTATACTCAAATAAATAAACAACGCATAGAAAATTTGTTCTACCAATTTGGGTTGTATGTTTTTGAAAATCTTAACGCCTATCTGCAATAAAATTAACAATAAAATAGGACTTAAAAGAAAAAAAGGAAAGGGTAAAAATTCAACGGAACAAATACCTATGGTGAGCGCAATGCTAAGTTTTAAGAATAACTTATCGGTTAATAAGAATCGTTTCATTAGATTTATAGTTTAATTTTCAATAGATTTTTTCATTTATTCTATTTAATTTATTTTAGAATAAATCCCCATTTGTTTTTTTATAAGTCAATAAATATTCTAAAATTAATTTTAGTCATAAAATTCCTCTTCCAAAATCCTAAATTCACAGCGTCTATTGCGTTGTCGTCCTTCGGGGTTGTCTGTGCCGTCGGGATTTTCATTGGGCGCAATGGGGACATATTCTCCATAGCCTTTGGCTTTGAGGCGTTTAGGATTTATTTCTCTATAATTCTGCAAAAATTCTTTCATCGATTGTGCTCGTTTTTCGGAGAGGATTTCGTTGTATTCATCCGTGCCTCGGCTATCGGTGTGTGCACTCAATTCTATCACAAGCGTAGGATTGGCTAGCAATACAGGATATACCAGCGAGTCTACAATATGTCTGGATTCATTATTGATGACAAAACTATCAAAATCAAATTCCACCAAAGGAAGCAAAATAGGTCTAAAATCAATGCTGTCTAGCGTGATTTGAATATTGTAGAAGCTATCTTCTAGGGTTCGTTTAGTGATTTTTTTTCGATAAAATTTATTGTTAAAAACTTCTATTTCGTAATGAGATTTATGCCTCAAATCTTCGATTACTGCCGAATCTCTGGCCGATTTGTTTTCCAAAGGAGTCCTTATGCCATTAGAGTCAATTTCCCATATTGTGTATTCAAAATTAGGGATTTTATTCCCATTATTGCTCGTTACTTTTACATTTAGTTTTGTTTTATTTCGCAAGTTTGCATTTTTGTCAAAATAAAAAATATCATCGCAGCAATGAGGATTGATAAGCGAATGGGAGCTATAGCGATTGGATACCAAATAGCCATTGCTCAAATCTCTATTGGGATAATAAAAAATGTCGTCTTGAGGTGAATTGACTTCTTGTCCCAGCTGTTTTACCTCTTGAAAAGCCCCTTCTTTGTGGTAAGAACCATATATGTCAAATCCTCCGTAACCACCACGCCCATTTGAGCTAAAGAACAAGGTTTTGGATTGAGAATGATAATTTGGGGTAATGTCGTCGCGCGAGGTATTTATTCTACCGCCTGCATTGACAATTTTACCAAATTTATTTGTTTTTAAATTGAGATAACTATACCAAATATCCATTCCGCCTCTTCCCCCTTCTTTATTGCTGGAAAAATAGATTACAGGCATATTTTTGAAAGGATCAAAAGCAAAACTCACGTGAGTTACCGATACATTTTCTTCAAACAGCTCGGGAACCATTACGGGCGTATTCCACAGCCATTCTTTTTTATCGTTGCGTATTTTTTTTACGTGAAAGATGTTGCAAATGTATTTTTCGGTTTTTTCATCAAATTTACAAGCCGTTAAATAAGCATTTCGCTGCGATACATCAAAACAAATACTACTGATTTCTCTATCGGGGATTTGAATATCAAAAAGTTCTGCTTTTTGGAGATTCAGCCCTCTTCCTTTGGCTAAATAGAGCTTTCGAGTAGGGGAGACTTTGCCTTTTGACAGCTGATAGGCATTGAAATACTTGACTTTGTTCAATTCTTGCTTGCCATAGAGCAAACCATCATTGGTGATAATAGGCGAAAATTCTGCTGCAGGTCCATTGATGGCATCGGATAGGTTATATACGCTGTATTCTATAGAATCTACACGAAAACTCAGCGAATCTAAATATCGTTTTAGCTCGTTCAAATGCCTTGTTTCGGAAGGGAAATTGGTTTTGTTTTCTTTGTTTTTAAGAAAAAAAGAAGCGTAGTCTAGCGCATCTTTTTCTTTTTGTAATTTCATCGATACCAATGTTTTTTGATAAATCAGCAAGGGATTGTCGTATTTTTTTGCAAGTAGAGAATCGATGTATTTGTTAGAATTTTCAAAATCTCCAAGCGAATTCAATAGTTTTGCATAATGATATATTTGCTCATTATTCTCAAATCCTTTGTCTTTGAGCGCATCAAAATAGGCTTTTGCCAAAAAATAATCACCCGACTGAATAGCACCTACACCAAATTTGTAGAGTTTTCCTTTGCTTTTGTTTGTGTTGACTTCTACTTCTGGTTGTGCCCAAAAGGATTGAGAAATAAGACAAGTAAACAAAAGAAAAATCAGTGTTTTTTTCATAGATTAGAGTCTCATACAGTCAATAGAAAACAATTTGCTTTTTGCAGGTTTGAAAATATAAACTGCCGATAATTCAAAACTTCCTTTCTGCGATTCTTGATTGAGCCCCGATAAAGTGATATCTACTGCCGCGCCAATTTTGAGATTATTGAGCTTTATTCCAAAAGTAGGCGTAAAGGCATCACTATTTCTATCTACGCCCCAACGAAGCATAAAGCCCGAATAAAATTCATTGATGCTATTCGGTTTAAATTTGATTAGACATCCCGAGAAAAAGGCATTGGCTTTTTGCGAATACAAAAAACTCGTCTTGGGCATCAAAATAAATTTGTCGCTCAGCGGAATGTAGCTGTGAGCATTAGCCGAAAATTTGATTGGAATGGTGCTATTGGATTGAAAATAAACATCTTTTGGCGTATTGATATTGCTGATAGCTATGTCCAAAGTGTTGAGCGAGCCTTTGATGATAAAATTGGCATTGACACCAGCACTTAATAGAGGTGTGTATACATTTTCGGCATTGAAGGTTTCGTTTGAGGGATTCCTAGGTTCAAAACTCCCTGTGTTTGGATCCCATTGACGGTCAAATGTCAAACTACTGTAATTGATTGAGGTTAGTTTTGTACCCAATTGAACACCTGCTCCAATATTGATTTTTTCGGATAAATATTTGTTGTAGGCTACTGTCCCCGAAAAACGATATTGCCTAAAAAAGAGCATATCCAGCTTGTCTTGTAGCCCCGAAACGGCTATCGAAAGATGGTCTTCGGATTTGAAAGTATGCTTGAATGTAGCATCGGCAAAAGAAGTTTGAAGCGGTGCGCCGTATTGATTCCATTGATTTCTATAAATAGCCGAAATGCGAAGCGATCCATCAAAATTGCCTATATTAGAAGGGTTTTGAAAGCTCATTGGGTCCCAAAATTGACTAAAATGGATATCCTGAGCCCATAAAGGAGTGCTCGTAATAATGAAAAAGAATAAAAATATTGTTTTTAATTTTTGCAAGTGCTTTC
>CAZUUI010000234.1:0-3425 GCA_964622955.1 uncultured Chitinophagaceae bacterium
GAAATTTAATATATCTGAACTATTAGGCGTTGTTCTTGCAGGTGTCCAACTGGCTGCTGTAGCCCATGCAGCAGTTCCTGATGTAGCATTCCATGTATAAGATGCTGGAGCTGCTGAGGTTAGTGATATTTCATCAATTGCTGCAGCACCATAAGGAGTGACTCCATCATTTTTAAAACTAATAACAATCCTTTGGCTTCCTGTTGAAACAGTACCAGTAAAAGTATATGTTGCATAACTTGTTGTACCATCTGTATTGGCCCCTAATTGTCCAGTTGATAGTTGAGTTCCAGCCACTGGTAAAGTATTAATTGGGACTACATGAATTTTTAAAAAATCATAACCTGCGTCAACTGCTAAAGTTTTGTATTTTAAACTTAATGTTAATGAAGTTTCACCAGCAGGAATTGTAACATCCTTGTATATATGTGTTACTCCAGCAGAAGTTGCAGCAGTCCATGCTCCAGAGACTGTACTTATATAGGCACAGTTTGTGCCTGCAGAAGCAGGAGTAGGTGAACCAATATAAAAACTTGGAGAACTAGCAACTACCGTCCACCCATTGGCAGCGAATGTTGTTCCATTTTCAAAGCCACCATCTCCTGTGGGAGAGATGAGTGTCGTCTGCCCCCATACACTTCCTGCCATAAGCATACAGCTAACGAAAAGTAGGTATTTGAACCCAAAACAAATTTTTGTAGCATCCCAAGATGCGTTCTTGTAGATTTTCTTCATATTTTTAATTCTTTGTTAAAAAAATTTGAATTTTAAATTCCCGTTTAAAAAACGTTGTAAATTTAATATTAAATTTTAGAAAATGCTACATTTTTTTTAAAAAAAATTTGCTTTTTAATTTATTTTTTAGGTGTCTTTTTTTTGAAAGCACTGAAAACAAAAGAATTTGATATAAAAAAATTTTTTGTTAAAAATTGTAAATTAACTTGTTTTAACACGTAATTTTTGACCTAAAAAAGACAAAAAACTGTACTATATTTTAGACAAAATGGTCTCTTTTGAAGAATTTAAGAATAAAAAATTTTGCTTTTTGAAGTTAATTTTGCAAAAACATTAATTTTGTTTTGCGGAGAGATTATACACCCTTATCATTTCTTGGGATATCGCTTTTACGCCATACAATTTAACGGCATTGTTTGAAATAGCCTTTTTGTCTATATTATCTTTTATTTGTGCCATTGTTTGCATGGCATGAAAGAGGGCGTTTTCATCTTCACTTGGTATTATCACGCCTTTTTTATTGCTAATTTCAGAGATGCCCCCCACGTTTGTAGCTATAAACGGAGTCCCACAACATAGGGATTCTAATAGCACACAAGGTAGATTTTCATTTCTGCTAAACATCACAAAGACATCTGCTAGCTGATAAAAATGTGCGAGATCATGTCCTGTCTTGGTTGTATGTAGCTGAATTTTAGATTCCGTAATTCCAAGCATTTTTATTTTTTCAATTAAAAGGTCTATGTTTCCATCTCCTACAAATTGAAATAAAAAATCAAAACCCTCTTTATCTAGTCTATACAGCGTATTCAAAATTCCGGTAATGTTTTTGTGATGTTCTTTGAAATTAGAAACATGTAAAAAAATCGGTTTTGGATTTGGGCTTAGTTCTTTAAAACAAAAAATAGAGGTATCAATAACATTTGTAACAGGTATAATTTTATGATTATCAATTCCTAAATCTTGTAATTTGAGACCCAAACTATTGCTAACGGGTAAAAAATAAGAGATTTTTTTTTGAAATATCTTGAGAATTGTTTTTTTCCAAAACGGAATTTTTTCGGCGGTATTGAACCAACTCGAATGTTCCGAAACCACAACGGGTAGGGATTTCCATACACCAATAATTGTAGCTAGAATACCTGAATTAAAAAAAATATTGGCATGAATTAAATCAAAAGTTGGCGTTTTTTTTAATCCTATATAATATGCATTTAATGTTCTAATTAATCGAATAAACTTCCATTGGTGCCATTGAAAATAAACTCTAATTTCTTTTAAATTTCTATTGCTTGAAATTTCTACAACATAGTTTGACTGTAGATTGGGCAAAGAAGTCGCAAATAAAACAGTTACATGCAATTGGGTGGCGACTGCGCGCGCATGGTTTTGAACAAAATTTCCGTCTAAGGGGTCTTTTTTATTGGGATACCAGCTAGATAAGAAAAGAACGGATCGTATTTTATTTGCCAACGGGTAAATGCTTTAACTGTTTTTTTTCTTTGAACGGTACGGGTTGAATAGGGGTATTGGTTTCTTTTTCGCCAATACTCACATAGGGTACCCAAATCCAATGCTCTTTTTCCCATTTTAGGCCTTCATACGAGCCTTCGGGAATTTTGGTAAATGCCAAATCGTCATGTTTTGGGTTTTTGGACATCACATGGTCGTGAACAATCATTTTCTTCTCTTCATCGTAGCGCATCATGACACTCGCTTGCGAAGCAAACTCTATTTTGTAGCGATACAACATTTCATTTTTTGTCTTTACTTCATCGGTTAGCAAATCTTTAACTTTTGAGGTTTTTTCAAATATCGGCATTCCAAAGCGTGCAAGGGTGTCGCCTTCTATCCACATAGGTTCTACTAATTTTCGTGAGGAAAACACATCGTTTTGGTCATATCCAAAAAGGAAGTATATATTCTTGTTCTTTACTTTTTTGGTTAATGCTTTATAGTATACCGCGCCAAACCAATTTTTGTTTGATAGTGTTATTTGTGGTACCAGCGGAAAAGTATCGGAATAATCCAAGAGAGGAATAATTCGTGTGCCTTTTTTATTTAACTGAATACAGCCATAATGCCTTACCGTTCTATTATTGAGCGTTAGCTGAAAAGTCAAAATTCGGAACGAACTATCTTCGGGCGCTACGCGAGACATATATTGTATGCTATCAAAATTAAAATAAAAAGAGCCGTCTATTTTAAGCGCTTCTTTTAATAATTTGATATATTCATATACCGATTTTTGACGAATTTCTTGGCTGGTATCAAAAATCATACGCTCCGAAACCCGCTGCATTTTTTTCTCAATAGAAATCAATTGACTTCGTGTACCAAATGTTAACGGCGTTTGCTTTTGAGCAAGAAGCATTGTATTTATAAATAATAAGAAAAAAAGTAGTTTTATATTTTTCATTTGATTGTTTACTTTTATTGGATTAACTTTTTTAGTATCAAATTATTGTGCAAATGTAGTGAAAAATAGAATTTATAAATAAGATTAGATTGGTTAATAAATTTCATAACTATAAAAAATCACTCTTCTCATCTTACATCTATTATCTAACGTCTAATCGCTATAGTCTTTTATCTACCTTATATCTTTTTTGTTTTGCTTGCATCAATAGTTTTAAGCTCGTCCAAATGATTTCGATACCAGTTGACGCCAGCAAATTTTGCGTTGAGCT
>CAZUUI010000235.1:0-3411 GCA_964622955.1 uncultured Chitinophagaceae bacterium
CAAATCAAATGATTTGTCATTATTGTTATAAAAAATATAAACTCAAGCTGCAATGCTCAAACTGTAAAAGCAATACACTTAAAACCAGAGGTTTAGGCACTCAAAAAGTAGAAGAAGAAATTTCGTTGTTTTTTCCTGAAGCACGAGTAGCCAGATTGGATATAGATATTTCGCGTTCCAAACAGCGGCTAGAGTCTTTATTGGAGGATTTTAAAAAGGGGAAAATTCAAATATTGGTTGGTACACAAATTGTTACCAAAGGTTTTGATTTTGAGAAATTGAACTTGATAGGTGTCATTCACGCCGATAATCTTTTTTCATTTACGGATTACAAAACGCAAGAGCGAGCCTTTCAGACACTTATGCAAATTTGTGGCAGAGCAGGACGAAGAAAAGATGCGGACAGTAAAGTGATTCTGCAAACATACAATCCAAAAGATGTTTTATTTCAATATCTATTAGCACAAGATTGGGAAGCATTTATAGCGCAGGAATTAGCGGTGCGCAAACAATATATTTATCCGCCATTTTGTGCCTTAATTAAAATAATCATTAGGCATCAAAAAGAAGATTTATTACAAATTTATAGCAATAAAATTGTAGCTAAACTAAAAGAAGCTTTCAAATCAATTGTATTGGGGCCTTCGGTTCCACAAATTTCTCGCATTCGAAATCAATATATAAAAGAGGTTTTGATAAAATTACCAAAAAACAATGAACTGGCAATTAATAAATTAAAAATTCAAGAAATCTTGGATAGAGAATTGCTCTTGCTATCCAATAAAAATTTTAGGATAGATATTATTGTAGATTTTTGATAATATAAAATAAAAATATTTATATTTGCGTTATTAAATACATAAACAAAATAGCCATAAAATGAAAAAACAAATCTTAACAATCGCCTTATTATTCGCTACAAGTTTTTTAGCATATTCTCAAACTGCTTTCTATAAAAACAACTTGGGAATTAGACCTTTTATTTTTAATAAAAATGGTGCAGGAATGGGGTTGAATTATGAAAGATATTTGGATTCTACTAATAATTTTTCAATTTATATTCCAGCAGACTATATTTTTTCGGTAGTAAATAATGAGTATAATTATAGTAATTACAGCTCTTATGAACAATATGGGTTTTCATTTGCTCCTTCTTTTAGAATTTATTTCAAAGAACCAAGAAAATTTAATTGGTTTCTAGGAATAGGAATGTATTATGGTCAAAGTCATTCAAAAAATATATTCTACATACAAGAAGAAAGAACTATTGGAAATATGGTCAATTTTGGATTTAAAGCAACGGTAAAAAATAGAGTTACAATTTCACTCGATATGGGAACAGGTATCGCTTTATATAATAAATATGATTTGACAGATGTTTCCAACCCTACTTCCAATTATTCTACCAAAAATGTTCAATCCATTGGTTCTTTAAATTTTCAAGTAGGATATAATTTTTAAAAATTTACTGTATTATAAAAAAACCATCTTCGCCTTGTTTTTGATACAAGGGCATAAGGATATATCCATCGATTGATGCATAAATTGGACCATTTTTATCTTTAGCTAAGAGTTGCCCTTTTACAATTTTATCAAAATTATTAAAACCCGGTAGCATTTCAAAATTATCGTCTGGTTTTAGGGTATGTTTGTATGCAAATTCGGTCAACTTGGGTAAATTCAAAGCTGCTTGGCTCAATATTTTTCTATTTTCATAGATAAATTCAGTAGAAAAATTAATTATATCCATTTCGTGAAGCAAAATATATATGGCGGCTTCAATTCTTTTGACACTTTCGGGATGGATATGCTGCCCTGCTTCAAAGGCAATTGCTGAAAATTGTTTTTTTGAAAAAATGCCTAACGTCGTGTTTTTAATAACTTTATCCAAATGCAAAATCAAAGGTACTTCCAGTTTCTGAGCCATTTTTACACTTAAATCATTGCCATTGACAATTGTAAAAAGTCCACCCTCGGCACTGGTAGTGTGCAAATCTAAGAATAAAAAAGGTGCATGCGCTTCTCTATGTTCCGTAAACTGCTCTAAGACATACAACAATTCTTTCTGTTCTTTATCTTCATGCATTTTCAATGCTTCAAAAGGTGTTTTTCTTACATAATCAATCTGTTCGTCATACCACAATCTATTTAAATCTTTATCGATAAAACGCTTATTTTCCTCGATAGCTTTCACATTGCCTTTTAAGGCTAAGATACATCCTTTTGCAGGAAAATTTAATTTTTTTAAATAATCAAAAACGTTTTGAATTGCCAAAATACCGCTTTGTTCATTTCCATGAATTCCTGCTACAATAATTAATAACTTCTCGCTAAGAAAATCGCCATAAAGTCCTAAAATACGTTTTTTTGTCTTCTTATCCCAAATCATACTTTTTGTTTAGATACTTTACAAAAATACAAAAAACTATATTAATTCAAAAAAAATGCGAGTATTTTTGTAAAAAAGACATTATGTTTCATTTGCCTCAAAACGATTGGCTTTCTATATTCAACAGAGATAAAAGTAGTGTTTTGCTTCAAAAAATCTACAAACATTATATATTTGAAAAATCATTGAATAGAGAAATATTTCCCCAATCATCCAATATTTTTAATGCCTTTGAATTATGTAGTTTTGAAAATACAAAAGTGGTCATTATTGGACAAGATCCATATCATGGCGATGGTGAGGCACACGGTTTGGCTTTTTCGGTTCAGGAAGGAATTAAAATTCCTCCTTCGTTACGAAATATTTTCAAAGAACTAAAAAATGAATATCCCGATTTTAATATAAATCGAAGTACCAATTTAAGCGATTGGGCACAGCAAGGTGTTTTGTTGATCAATGCTGTTTTAACTGTAGAAAAAGATAAACCTGCCAGCCACAAACATTATGAATGGGAATTATTTACTAATTATATTATTTCTACTCTTGCGAAAGAAAAGAAAAATCTTGTATTTATTCTGTTAGGAAAATTTGCTCAAGATAAAGAATATTTAATTGATAGTCAATGCCATACTATCATAAAAACGACACATCCTTCGCCACTTTCAGCGAGTAGAGGATTTTTAGGATCCAATATTTTTAAAAAATGTAATGAAATTTTAATCCAAAATAATATACAACCAATTGTTTGGGACAAAAAAAATAGCCCTAATTAAAGAGCTATCTTTATGAAATTTTTTTAAAACAAATAAATATACCTATGTTATTTGTTGATATTACAAGTTTTTGTTATAGATTTTTGTTTGCATTCAAAGGTTAGACTCAAAAAAAGTTTAATAGGTTTAATCAAATATTAAAAAAAATAATTTTTTAAATATTCATAAATAAAAACAACGCTCAACACCAATTAATACCGTTTATACAATCAATATAGTCCAATTTTAATTGTACTATTTGCTTGTTAT
>CAZUUI010000236.1:0-3408 GCA_964622955.1 uncultured Chitinophagaceae bacterium
AACCCTTTTCAATATTGTTTGCCATCCACCATATCCAATAGAATGAGCAGCTACTAAGAATACAGCAGATATTGCCATTCCATTAAAATAATATGTATTTAAAAGAATATTTGACCAAAATCTACTATGATTATTAGCTCCATGATTATCGAAATAAGCCATAGCCATACCAATAAACCCAAGTACTATAAAAACAATACTCATTTTCTTTAATTTTCCTCCAAAAGTAAAGACTTCCTTTTGAGGATCTATTTTAGCAATTTCATGGTGTCCCATTTGATTATAAATTTATTTTATTTATACTAAATTATTACTTAACTATTTTATTGTATCTTTTTTTGCAACAGTCATTGTTGAACTATCCGCTTTTTTGGCATTTAATCCACCCAATTCTTTAATGTAACAAACCAATTTCCAACGATCATCAGCTTTAACGTGAGCTCCATAACCACCCATCATATTTTTTCCATATACAATAGAATGATAAATTTCACCATCTTTTAAAGTTGCCAATCTATCTGCATAAGTAGGTGGCACAGCTTTATAAGCTGCTTCCGTTCCATCTTCCCTTACTACCAAAGGACCATCACCCATTCCAGTTTTACCATGACATACAGCACATTGATTTTGATACACTACCTCTCCTCTTTTTAATACTTCAGCTGTTGGTTCATAAGGATTTTTTAATTCAACTCCAGCTCTTGCTTTATCAATATCATTATCCTTATAAAATTGTGTATAACGATAAGAATATATTACCGATGGCTCCTTTCTATATAATTCATCTGAAGGTAACCCGTTTCTTGGTATAGTACCGTTAACTGGTAATAATGCAGACATATACTCTTTTACATTTCCAAACAATGTTGCAATTGGTCCTTCATCATAAGTCTCATAAGATCTTGAATGACCCATATCTGGAGCATACTCACTACCAGTACTTTTTGGACTTCTATACATAAAGTAAAATGCAACCAATAACATTATAGCAACCGTTATATAGAACTTTTTATTTTTATTACTCATTATTATGCTATTTTAAAATAATTATTCAAAAGATTTTGTATTAACTTCTTCTGCACCACTTTTGCTTAATAAATTTTTTATTTGAGCAATTTCATTTTCCGTTTTATCGTCAATACCAAATGCTAAAGCAAATTTGTCATCTGTAGTTCTTTCATCAACCATCATTGGTATTTTTCCAGGGAATAATTCATTTCTTTTGATATAAACAAAAAACATTCCTACGGCTGCCATCAATACAGTTAACTCAAAAGTAATAGGAATAAATGCAGGTAATGACCAAAAAGGTTTTCCAGCAAACATAGTTGGATAGTTTACAGTAGTTATCCAAGTAATTACACCTAATGCAGTAAAAGTACCCGTCAATCCTAAAACAAATCCTGCAGTATGCAATTGTGTTTCTTTTAAACCTAATTTACCATCAATTCCGTGAACTGGAAATGGAGAATATGCATCATCAATTACTACGCCTTCTGAACGTATCTCATCAATTGCATGTAAAAAGTTATCTTCATGAGAATAAATCCCATAAACATAATTTTTGTGTTCTATTTTACCTTTATTCATTTCTTTAAAATATTAAATATCAATATATTAATGATTGTGTTCTTTTTTATACTTTTCTTGAGCTGCTTCAGATATTGAAGAGAAAATTGCTTTTACTTCAGCTATCGCAATTACTGGGAATGTTCTAGCAAATATCAAAAATAAAGTAAAGAACAATCCTAAACTACCTACAAATATCGCCATATCTACCCAAGTAGGACTAAAATAATTCCAGCTAGATACCAAGAAATCTTTATGTAATGAAGTAACAATGATTACAAAACGTTCAAACCACATACCAATATTTACAAATATTGACATAACAAAACTTACAAATATACTTCTTCTAAACTTCTTAAAACAAAATAACTGTTGAGATAATACATTATATGTCATCATACTCTAATATGCCAAATAATAATAACCAAATGCTCTATTGTAGAATGCATATTGTTCATACAAATATCCAGAATACCATGCAATAAAAAGCTCTGTTATATATGCTATACCTACTATTGAACCTGTTAATACAATTACTTTATTCATAGATTCTATATGAGCAATCGTTATATAATCTTCTAATTTCTGAACTTTACGTGCAATTAACATTAACGTTTGTACCATTGCAAATCCAGAAAAGATAGCACCAGCCACAAAATAAGGAGGGAATATTGTTGTATGCCATCCAGGAATAACCGAAGTAGCAAAGTCAAAAGATACTATCGTATGAACCGAAAGAACTAATGGAGTAGATAACCCAGCTAAAATCAAAGATAAACTTTCAAATCTTGACCATTGTTTTGCAGTACCTCTCCAACCAAAACTTAAAATATTGTAAATATATTTTCTTTTTGCAGAGGTAGCTCTATCTCTAATAGTAGCAAAATCAGGCATTAAACCACTATACCAAAATAAACAAGAAACCGTAAAATAAGTTGAAATTGCAAATACGTCCCACAATAAAGGAGAATTGAAATTTACCCACAATGGACCTCTTGTATTAGCATAAGGAAAGATAAAAAATCCTTGCCAAATTCTTCCCATGTGTATCAAAGGAAACTGACCTGCACAAACTACAGCAAATATTGTCATAGCTTCAGCTGCCCTATTAATACCTGTTCTCCACTTTTGTCTAAATAATAACAATACTGCTGAAATCAATGTACCAGCATGTCCAATACCAACCCACCATACAAAGTTAGTGATATCCCATGCCCAGTTAACTGTTTTTTGTAATCCCCATACACCAATTCCTTTGAAAATGGTCCATGAAACAGCTACTACATACAACATTAATCCTACTAATGCTATTCCAAATGCAATCCACCATTCTCTAGGAGGTTTACCTTCTGTATTTCGAACAATATCCGTTGTGATTTGTCCGTATGTTTTATCTTTACCTAAAATTAAAGGTTCTCTTATTAACGAATCTACGTGTGACATATTTTTTATTTCGGGTTAATAAATGAATTAAGCATGTTTATTATCTCTGTTTCTTACTTTTGTCAAATAACTTACAGATGGTTTTGTATAAATTTCTTCAATTACTCCAAAAGCTCTTTCATCGTTTGTTAATTGATAAACCAACGTTGATTTATTATTAACATCTCCAAATGTAATTGCATTAGTAGCACAAGCAGATTGACATGCAGTTTTAATTTCTCCATCTCTTAATTCTCTACTTTCTTTCTTAGCTTCTAACTTACCAGCTTGAATTTTTTGTACACAGAAACTACACTTCTCAATTACACCTCTTGATCGTGTAACTACATCTGGATTCAATACCATTCTAGCAATAGAATCCAATCTATTTAATGAATCTTCATCGTTTATAGCTCC
>CAZUUI010000237.1:0-3362 GCA_964622955.1 uncultured Chitinophagaceae bacterium
GGCTTGCTCAAATAACCTGTATTCACCAGGTAGTACGACCATGTCAATGCTTTTGTTTGACAACAATTTTTCAAATTGGTTGATGTAACTGTGGTAGATTTTTTCAAGACCTGGCTGTAAACCTGCATCCACCAGATCAGAATAAAATCTCATATCTATTTTATTTTCTTCACTAAATGCTTTAGAAAATTCAAACCATTGCCATTTGATTAAAGCCAGCTTGACAACTTCAAGCTTAAGTTTTTTTTGAGCATACAACCACGCACTTGGTCGCAAATAAAAATGTAAAGATGAAAATTGAATACGTGTTTTTAATGCACTTTCGACAGCTGCATAAAACTGCACATACTGTACGTCATGCCCTACAAACAATATTTTCATTAGCGAACTCTTATTACCCTAGCAGGGCTTCCCACAATGACACTGCCAGGCGCAAACTCACCACGTACGACTGAATTTGCACCTACCACACAACCAGCGCCAAGTTTAGTTCCCGGTAAGATTACAACCCCATAACCGATAAAACAGCCGCTCTTTATCTCAATTGGCCGCTCAAACTGCGGCCAGTCTTTAAATGACAACTCGATATTTTTGTCAATTACCACGTCCGAAGTACCTATAAACACATTCGAAGACAACGTTACATTATCTCCAATTGAAACTAGGCTGCCGCAATTTAAAAAGAAGTTATTCCCAATGCGTACATTAGAACCCACCTGCACCTTGCCATCTAATATTTCGATACGCCAGCCAGGGAATATGCCAAGACCTGACTTGGAATAAAATTTATGGAATCCCTTGACAAAACTTGGCGCTCCCAAATACCCCGCCCCCTCCAGTCGGCCCGCTAGAGTTTTATATGCTAAATGCCTCATACCCCATAGCAATCTGGCATCCAACTTATTCACAAGGCTTGCCATTTTGGATTAATGCTTAAAGAATGTTTGCAATGCATTAGAAATATGCGCCACATCAGAATCTGTAAGTGATTGATGAATAGGTATATTTAATGCTGTATCAGAGAATACAGTAGCATTTTTACAATCTTCCGAATACTCACTAAACAACTCGATTAAATGCAGCGGATAATATCTAAACGTCGAATAAATTTGATTATCTTTTAGATACGATGCTAGCTCATCTCGACGCTCTGTCATTACCGTGAAAAAATAGTTTGAATAAACAACATTAGAATCCTCTTGGCGAAGGTACCCCCCCCCCACTTTGTCAAGTGCATTACAATAGTTATTACGTATATTTTGACGACGTTCTAAAGCTGCCGGTAATGTTTCAAATTGCGGCAAACCAATTGCTGCATTTATATTTGTAAATATTGATCGACGTCCTGGCGTGTTTAATTGATACTCCCACCACCGCATATCGGTTGCTTGGCGATCTATACCGCTTTTTGCTTGTGCGGGCAGTCCGAGGTAAAAATACTCCTTTGCATGCCTCATCTTTTCGGCATCGGAAACGTACAAGCCCCCACCTTCGCCACACGTCAAGAGTTTCATTGCATCAAATGACCAGCAGCCAAAGTCGCCTTCTGTTCCGCATGCAACGCCATTTATATACGTTCCTAATGCGCAAGCTGCATCCTCAATAATGTAGACATCTGGACCAACGATCTCTCGCAAACGCTTGATATTTACAGGTATTCCTCCGTAGTGCGTAACAAATACAGCCACGGTACTTGAGGTTTTAACTTCCTCCACACGAGTTAAGTCTATGTTCCCAGTCGCCAAGTCAATATCAACAATCCGAGGCTTTAATCCGGCCGCAACTATCGCACTACCAACAGCGGGGAAGGAGATTGAAGGCACAATTACCTCGCCCCCAGGCTTGATTCCAAGCACTTCGAATGCGCCAAAAATCGCATCTGTACAACAGGCTATCGTGTGAACTTTTGAGACATCTGTATTAAGTAGTGCTGAAAATTTTCTTTCAAATTCGACAGCATGGGCACCACGGCCGAGCCATTTTGAACCAAATACCTCCCGCAATAAATCAAGTGATTTTTGATTTACATGAGGTTCAAATAAGTTAATCATTCAATTCATCCTATTGTTTGAAATTTTCTTTGCATCCATTACCTTTAATACCATGTTGCGCTATGCAGCGATTTTTTTATCCTTTCAATTTTCACTGCATGTTCTGCGTCTTGAGTAGCAGTTAGCCACGCCTTGCGAAGAAACACAAAAAATGTCAGCAATAACATGGAAATTAGCATGGCAATGCTAGCTATATATACTATTTTAGGCGAGGCACTGCGCTGTGGCAAGCTAGCTTGCTGAACATATATCTCTTCACCTTTTACCAATAGATTTTTTGTTAATTCGATATTCTCGAGCTCTTTAGCTGCAATATCAGCAGACAATGCCGCGTAATACTTCATTACCACCTCCATGCCGGCATCGTTAATGCCAACTCTACCAATTTGCTTTTGCAACTGTTCAAGTGCATCTTTATTATTTAAGATAATGCCTTCATTTGACAAAATTTTCTTTTCAAGCTGATCTTTATTTTTACCCTTCGGCAATAACTCTTCAAGCAAAGCTTCTATTGCAACTTTACTCATTTGCTGGGCCCTTTCGGGAGTATTTGCTATTGCAGTTACTGTGACCAAGCCCGTTTTTTTGTCAAGCTTGCCAAGTATTTTTTTGCTCAAATATTGATATGCATCCTCTTGAACATTATCAAATTCCGGCAATAAATTAAATTTATTAATTACAACATCATGCACAGGCCGTGTATTGAGCAATGCCAACTCTTGCTCTGTCAATCTTATTATTGATACAGACTCGTACGTTTTGGGCCATAAAAAAGCCACTCCAGCCGCAAGTAACGCTGCAATTAATGGCCCGAATACTAAGAGTTTCCAAGACTGCGCAATAATCACTACTGTATTCAATAGATCGATATTGTCATCTTGATTAATTTTGATGTTGTGTTCAATCATTTTGATTATTTTAAATTTTAATTGGCAAACTGCCAAATCGGCGTTCACGCTCCGCAAACCACAACAATGCTTTATCAAGCTCAGACTCATTAAACTCTGGCCAAAGTACATCTGAGAAGTACAGCTCTGCATAAGCTGCTTGCCACAACATGAAATTACTAATACGCTGTTCGCCGCCCGTGCGAATAAGTAAGTCCGGGTTAGGCATGCTTGCAGTGCTTAGGTATTGCTCAATTTGCTCTTGCTTTAGTTCACTTAATTTTGTATCGGCATTGGCAACTTGCCAAGATTTCACAGCTTGCAAAATATCCCAGCGTCCGCCGTAATTTGCAGCGACAACAAGTGTAATTACTTGGTTGGTTTCTGTTGCAAGCTCTGCGACATTAATACGGGCTTGCAGCTC
>CAZUUI010000238.1:0-3356 GCA_964622955.1 uncultured Chitinophagaceae bacterium
CTTTTTCACAAACCATTTGTCAAGGAGATTCCTTCTTGTTCAATGGCATTCAACGAAAAATTGCGGGATCATTCCTAGACACGATTCCTAATGCAAAAGGATGCGACTCTATTATCACACTGAATTTATCCGTTAACCCTAAAACGTTTAGCTCATTTGCTGTTTCCATCTGTCAAGGCGACTCTTTCTTATACAATAATATTCATCAAAAAATATCTGGTACTTATTTAGATACTTTTATTAACAGTAACGGGTGTGATTCAATAAGAACTTTAAATTTAACCGTTAACGCAAAAACATTTGGATCGTTCAACCATACAATCTGTCAAGGGGATTCTTTTTTATTCAATGGTGTTCAACGAAAAACGGCAGGTGTGTATCTTGATACCATTCTTAATTCAAAGGGTTGTGACTCATTTCTTACTCTCAATTTATTTGTAAATCCAAAAACAAATGGCTCGTTTAATCAAACCATATGTCAAGGCGATTCATTCCTTTTTAATGGTATTCAACGAAAAATTGCAGGGACTTATTTAGATACTATTCTTAATTCAAAAGGATGTGACTCTTTCTTAACATTGACCCTTACCGTTAACCCAAAAACATTTAGTGCGTTTTCGGCTACTATCTGCCAGGGAGATTCTTTCTTGTATAACGGAATTCAACGAAAAATTGCAGGAATATATCTTGATACCTTTTTAAACAGTAAAGGATGCGACTCCATTCGAACACTAACATTAAATGTTAATCCAAAAACATTTAGTTCGTTTTCGGCTACTATCTGTCAAGGTGATTCATTCTTATATAATGGCATTCAACGAAAAACAGCGGGTACATATTTAGATACTTTTGCAAATAGCAATGGATGCGACTCCATTCGAACATTAATATTAAATGTAAATCCTAAAACATTTAGTTCGTTTTCAGCTGCTATCTGCCAAGGCGATTCATTCTTATATAATGGCATTCAGCAAAAAATTGCAGGAAGCTATATAGATACTTTTACGAATAGTAATGGATGTGACTCTATTAGAACTCTTGTTTTAACCGTAAATTCAAAAACATTTTCTACTATAAATCAAACAATTTGTGAAGGGGCTTCTTTCTTGGGTAGAAACACTACTGGCACTTTTATTGATACGCTTAAGGGGCAAAATGCGAACGGTTGCGATTCCATTCGAACACTTAATTTAACCGTAAACCCTAAAACATTTTCTACCGTAAACCAAACAATTTGTGAAGGGGCTTCTTTCTTGGGTAGAAACACTACTGGCACTTTTATTGACACACTAAAAGGACAAAATGCAAAAGGCTGTGACTCTATTAGAACTCTTAATCTAATTGTAAATAACAAATCTTTTACGACAATAAATAAAACCATTTGTTTTGGAGAAAGTTTTGAGGGATACAATATCACAGGAACTTTTGTTGATACTTATACCAATTCTATAAATTGCGATAGTGTCCGAACGATTAACTTAACGGTTTTACCAAAAAATGAAATCTTTTATTCAAAAGCAATTTGTCTTGGAGATACTTTCTTGGGTAGATTTGTAGCTGGAACATATCGCGATACCTTTAAAGATAAAAATGGATGTGATAGCATAAGAGTTCTAACATTAACGGTCAACAATCCTTCTTCCTTCTCTTTCAGCCAAACGATTTGTGAAGGAGACAGCTTACTTGGGTACAAAGCCTCTGGCGTATATAAAGACACATTGGTTAATGCCAAAGGATGTGATTCCATTAGAACATTAACATTAACCGTACGGCCTAGAAATATTGTTGAAAATGTATTTATTTGTGAGGGTAAATCATATAGGGGTCATACAACTGACGGCATTTATAATGATACATTTATAGATAATTTTGGTTGTCAAAAATATAGCAACCTCACGCTCAAAGTATCTAAAAAAACGTACAGTAGTATTAATCAAACGATATGTTTTGGTCAAAAATACCTTGGCTATACAAAGTCTGGCATATATAGTGACACTATCATAAATGCAGCTGGATGTGATAGTATCATCTCTTTAAATTTAACCGTAAGGTCATCTATCATTAAAAATCCATTAAGAGATACTATATTGTGTGAAAATGATTCGGTTACATTTAACCCTGGCGCTGGATTTTACTTGTATACTTGGAATAATAACACGACAAACCAAACGCTTACTACAAAACAAAGTGGCATGCATTTTGTAAAATTAATGGACTATAATCGCTGCGTAGAAGCCGATACCGCTTATGTTTCATATTTTAAAACCGCTTCAGTATTTATAGGTGTCGATACTCTTTTATATGGCAATGATAAAATAGAAATTATTCCAAATGTTTCGACTCCAACTAATAAAAATGGAATGAAATGGAGTCCTGCAAGTTTGTTTTCTTGCGATACTTGTTTTTCGCAATATTTTTCTATTACAAATCCAGAAACTATTTTTGTAAAATATACCGATAATAATGGTTGTAAAGCTTATGACACATTATTTATAGACCACATAAAAGAAGGTGCAATAGCGTTTCCTAGCGCTTTTTCACCAAATGGCGATTTTAAAAATGATTTCTTTAGCTATAATGGCGAAGGCGCAAAAGGCATTTCTTTACAAATATTTAATCGTTGGGGAGAAAAAGTATTTGAAAGCAATAATATAGATGAAAAATGGGATGGTACTTTCAAAAACGTACCTCAGCCCAACGAAAATTATGTATATGTAGCTACCATAACGTTAGTTAATAATAGAATCCTTTTTTACAAAGGTTCCGTAGCATTAATTCGATAAAATTCTGCAATTTTGTAACTAAAAACCGAATGTCTGTCACAGTTTGTTTTAAAAATGTGACAAAATGTCTGTATGGTTGAATTGGCATACATTGTGATATTATAGAAAGTATAATTTGTTAACTTTTAAAATTTAAATAAGTATGAACGTAAAACCATTAGCAGACAGAGTGCTGGTACAAGCAGCACCGGCTGAAGAAAAAACAGCATCCGGTATTATTATTCCTGATGCAGCAAAAGAAAAACCTCAAAGAGGTACAGTAGTAGCTGTAGGTCCAGGTAAAAAAGATGAACCAATGACCGTAAAAGTTGGTGATACTATTTTATACGGAAAGTACAGTGGTACTGAAATACAAGTAGAAGGTAAAGACTACTTGATGATGAGAGAAAGCGATATTTTCGCAATTGTTTAATTATTAACCCTTTAAAAATTTAAAAATATGTCAAAAATAATTAATTATAATACAGACGCAAGAGACAAACTGAAAAGAGGTGTTGACCAATTGGCTGACGCAGTAAAAGTTACATTAGGTCCAAAAGGAAGAAATGTAGTAATTGAGAAAAAATATGGTGC
>CAZUUI010000239.1:0-1586 GCA_964622955.1 uncultured Chitinophagaceae bacterium
CCCATTAAGTTTCACTCCGAAATTAGATGAGGCATTAAACAACTTAGAAAGAATGTTAAATAAACTTTTTGCCTTTTGTAATTCTAATAATAAATCATTAAGTGGACAAACATCTGTTGATTTATTAAATGAAACAGAAGAAGACGATGAGTTCTATTTTAATTTTGATGATGTTGAAGGTATTGATTTAGAAGAAGAAGATGCAAGAAAAAGAAAAGTTTTAAGATTTAAAGATTGTAATAATTTTGAAGTACCTTATAATGCGTCTATTATTGAAGATTTCGTTTATTTAGAGGGTAAGATGAATAAAAATGATTGGATAAGAAAAACTTTAGATAAAGCAGCAATAGATGCTTATGAACAATCAAACGGAGGTCTTGAACTACCTGATTTTCAAGTATCATTGAATTTAGGATTTATATTTAATATTCCTAAAGCTATGGTTATGGCATCATTATCACCAAAAACATTTTTACCTCTTTTATTAATTTATAAATTATTTACTCCCGATGTTAATATAGACACTAATTATGAAGCGAAGGATTTAATGAAGGATTTGAAAAAACTTTTCAAAGAAATTATCACACAACTATTTTGGAAGTTTTTACGAGAATTATGGACAAGATTGAAAGCTGATTTAAAAAACTTCCTTCTTAATATAGTTAGAAAGATAATAGCAGATAAATTAAAAAGATACTACATCGTTATTGCCGCTCTTATGGCAATATTGAAAAAAATAATTGAAAGTGGTCTTGATAATTGTGGTGATTTATTTCAAGCAATTAGTTTGGCAATAGATGGTGCATTAAATGCATCAGGTGGTTTTAAAATTCCAAATTTTTTATTATTAATTGCCGATAGATTACCAGGTTTCAGTTCAGTGAAAACACATATTGAGGCAACTGAAAAAATGAATGCACTAGGGATACCGACAGGAGACGTAAACGGTGAACCAAATTACCTTATGTTAGCGTTCGGTGCAAATACAGGTGTGTTAGCGGATAATTTAGCAAAAACACCATTTGAATTTGTAAATAAACCGATGCCTGTTGCGGGTCCTTTTCCTGGTGTAATACCTCCGATGTCTATGAGAGGAGCGGCCTTAATGAAAACAAGTTAATATGGATAGTGAAAAATTATTAGAAATCGCTGGTGATGTTGAAAACAAATCAAATAATGATTTGATGACAGTTGCAAATGAACTATACGATGAATTCGAAAAAACCAAACAATTAATAATTGATTTAACTAGACATATGGATGGTATTGAAACTTTATATAATAAAGTAAATAAAGAAATTGAAAAAAGAACTAAGTTATAATGAAAATAATTGATATTGCGAAATGTATTGACAATGTCGACCCATTAGGTATTGGTAGAATTAGGTGTCAAAGGTATAATGACATCATTGGTCAAAAAGAACGTGCTTTAGATTATAATGCATGGGAAGATAATGATTTATTTACCGCCGTACCTTTTTTACCGTCGAATATTAATTATGTACCTGAAATCGGTCAATCTGTAAAAATTATTACTTACAATTCAGAAAAAGAAAATGTAAATGTTGAATACATAGCAGGTCCTT
>CAZUUI010000239.1:1596-3339 GCA_964622955.1 uncultured Chitinophagaceae bacterium
ACAACAAAGAAAAAACAAAAAATTAGAAATATTGATGGAAAATTTATCGATAAAAGAAGTGAAAACGTATTAGCCAAAGAGAAAGATTTTGCTGTGTACGGTAAATATGGTTCTGATGTTTTATTTACTGAAAATGGTCTACAATTAAGAGGTGGTAAATTAATATCAAAAGACGCCGGTAATGATTTAACAAGAGAGAAAATGGTGGATTATCCATTATTTGCAAAAAAATATTCAAGAATTTATCTGAAGAAGTTTCCAAAGAAAATGGTATTTGAAGATGAATTAGTTCAAGAAACGGTTTTTGATAATAAAGATTTAAATTACTTAGTTGAATATACTATAAGTGGAAGTACTTTTTCTGGCGCAACTAATACAAATGGACTAAATCCGTCAAATGGAGAACCTACCACCATATCATTATATGTTTATAAGATATTAAATCCAAATGGAGATGTATTCAAAACAGATACATTCAATGAACATTCGAACGCACCTTCTGGAAATTTGAAATTAATTAATTTAAATGGGAGTACGTCAGGTGCCAAATGTACACAACAAGTAAATGCAAGTAATGAGATTTACATAGAAATAAGAAATAGATTATTTGAAATACATGATTTAGGTTTGGTAGAATTAGATGACAATTATAATAGTGACGATATTCATCCATTCTTTTTTAGACCAACACAAGGATTTAGAAATCTTAGTGGAAATACCCCAACAGAAATTGAAAACAAAGCAACAATATTAAGGAATGTTAATACAGCGAGAATTGGTCCTACCAGTGGATTAGTTTTTTCTGCTAGAAAAGCCAAAATGACCTCACAAAAAATTAATACAATTAAGAAAAAAATTAGTTTTGTTGACGATTCTGCAGAACAAACTTTCGGTTCTATTGTGTCCGATAAAATATATTTCCTTTCATCTGATTTAGGTACAAATGAAAGTCCAAATCCAGTACCATTTGTAAATCTAAATGAATATGAGTTAACTCAAGAAGATTATATAAAAAGAATTGAACCTTCTACATTCTCAACAGTAAGGGGTGAAAATTTACTCGAAGTTTTAAGGAAGATTATTGACGTAATTTTAACTCACAGACATAACCCTTTAATGCCAATTGTCAACCAACCTGATTATCAGGATGGTAATGAACTTAAAGAATTATACAAAACCTTAGAAAATGACATTTTAAATAAATCGATTAGAATCAACTAATTTGATATTTATAAAGAAAAAAGATGTCATATTTTCGTTCATATTTTGAAAAAAATAATACAATATTAAAGGATTCGTACGTTAATACCTCAAAAAACCCTACAACTGAAATTTTTTATGGTGGTGGGTTTTCCAAATTTATATTTAAAATCGACTTAACTGACTTACAGAATAAAGTTGATAATCATGAATTAATTGTTACTTCAGGAACTACACATACCTTACATTTAACAAATTGTATATTTGGTAATGAAACCTTCAGTGGTGCACATAGAGGTGTCGGTAAAGAAAGAGCAACTTCTTTTGATTTAATATTATTCCAAATTGACGAATCGTGGGATGAAGGTGTTGGATTTGACTTTGAAGATAGTGGTAATGAGATTTCAACAGGTAATAAAGCTTTTGTGGAAAGACCATCGAATTGGTATTCAAGAACAACCAATCAATTATGGAATACACAAGGTATATACAATAACAGTACCACAATAATTCAAACAATACACTTTGATAACGGAAACGAAG
>CAZUUI010000240.1:0-2015 GCA_964622955.1 uncultured Chitinophagaceae bacterium
GTGCATCCAGGATATGGATTCTTGGCAGAGAATAGCAAATTTGCAGAAATATGTGCACAATATAAAGTGAAATTTATAGGCCCTACACCCGAGCAAATGAATTTGATGGGTGATAAAATTACTGCAAAAGAAACAATGCGAAAAGCAGGTGTACCTGTAGTGCCAGGTTCTGATGGATTGGTAGAAAATTTGGAACAAGGAAAAGAAATCGCTAAAGGCATAGGCTATCCTGTCATCATCAAAGCTACTGCGGGGGGTGGTGGAAAAGGTATGCGTGTGGTTTGGAATGAAGAAGAATTTGAAAAAAACTTTGATAATGCTACAATGGAAGCACTTGCGGCTTTCGGAAATGGTGGCTGTTATATCGAAAAATTTGTAGAAGAGCCAAGACATATTGAAATTCAAGTAGCGGGAGACCAATACGGAAATGTTACGCATTTATCCGAAAGAGATTGTTCTATTCAGCGTCGTCATCAGAAATTGGTGGAAGAATGCCCTTCGCCATTTTTGGATGTAGAATTGAGAAAAAAAATGGGTGATGCGGCAAAAAAAGCGGCGGCTTTCATCAAATATGAAGGTATGGGAACGATAGAATTTTTGGTAGATAAATACAAAAATTTCTATTTTATGGAAATGAATACCCGTATTCAAGTAGAACATACTGTTACAGAGGAAGTTATGGATTATGATTTGATCCAAGAACAAATTTTGATTGCGGCAGGAGAAAAAATTACCAAATTTGAATATTTTCCACCAGAAAGAGGTGTTCACGCAATAGAATGTAGAATCAATGCCGAAAATGTATTGAAAGATTTTGCACCAAATCCTGGAAAAATCAACGCATTTCATACACCAAAAGGATTTGGCGTTCGTGTAGATACTCTAGCTTATGCTGGCTATACCGTACAGCCATATTATGATAGTATGATTGCCAAATTGATTTGTAGAAGTCATTCAAGAGAATTAGCGATTGCCAAAATGCAGCGTGCACTTGAAGAGTTTGTAGTGGAAGGAATCAATACAACCATTCCATTCCATAAAGCTTTGATGAAAAACGAAGATTTTAGAGCAGGAAATTTTGATACAAGTTTCCTTACAAAATGGGATTACCTCGAAGAAGTAAAAAAACACATGTAATTTATTTAGCCTCAACATTTTGTTGAGGCTTTTTTATTAAAAAAATTTATATGAATCATAAAATTTTAATTAAAAACGCAACAGTTGTAAATGAAGGAAAATCATTTGTATCCGATATTCTAATCCAAGACCAGCGAATTGAGAAAATTGCTCCAAATATTCAGGTAGATGGAAATTGTGAAGAGATAAAAGCCGAAGGATTAATCGCTATGCCGGGAGTGATAGATGATCAAGTTCATTTTCGCGAGCCAGGGTTGACGCATAAGGCGGATATCGCCAGCGAAAGTGCTGCGGCTATTTTGGGTGGGACTACCAGTTTTATGGAAATGCCCAATACCAACCCCGCGGCTTTTACCATTGATTTGTTGGAACAGAAATATCAAAGAGCGACCGATTCGTCTTTTGCCAATTACTCCTTTTTTATGGGAGCTTCCAATGATAATATTGATGAAATACGAAAAGTAGATGGTACTAAAGTTTGTGGACTCAAAATTTTTATGGGCAGTAGCACGGGAAATTTATTGGTAGATAACGAACAAACATTGGATACTATTTTCAAGGAAACGCCCTTGTTGATAGCTACGCATTGTGAGGAAGAAGCTATTATTAGAGCCAATAAGGAACTATATAAAGAGGCAAATACGCCCGATATGCACCCCGTTATCCGAAATCGAGAGGCTTGTATTGCTTCAAGTGAAAAAGCCATTGCGATAGCTAAAAAATACAATACCCGTTTGCATATTTTGCATATCAGTACGGCAGAAGAAGTTTTGCTATTTGAACATAATGTGCCGTTGGAAAAAAAAACGTATTACTGCCGAAGCTTGTGTGCATCATTTGTGGTTTACCAATGATGATTATGCTACCAAAGGCAACTT
>CAZUUI010000240.1:2025-3023 GCA_964622955.1 uncultured Chitinophagaceae bacterium
ATACGGATTACGCCACTTTTGGCAATCAAATAGTATGTAATCCTGCCATCAAAAAAGCAACAGATAGAGAGGCCGTATGGAAAGGATTGCTCGAAAATTACATAGATATAATCGCTACTGACCACGCACCACATACGTGGGACGAAAAATCGCAAGCGTATCCAGCTTGTCCTTCAGGAGTTCCTTTGGTGCAGCATTCATTGTTGATGATGCTCGAAAAAGTAAAGATGGGTGTTTTTTCAATAGAAAAAATGGTGGAAAAAATGTGTCACGCCCCAGCGGTTTGTTTCAAATTGGAAGAGCGAGGATATTTGCGAGAAGGCTATATTGCTGATATTGTATTGGTAAATCCATCCAAATCAACGCTTGTAAATAAAGAAAATATTGCCTATAAATGCAATTGGAGTCCTTTTGAAGGTAAAACCTTTTCTCATTCAATAGATTATACCATTTTGAATGGACGTATCGCTCAAAAAATGGGTGTTTTAAATCCAAATAGAAATGCGCAAAGACTAACTTTTAAAGGATAATTTAATCTAATACTCAAAATAAGGCATTCCTTTTCGATACGTTTCTTTTTTAAAGGTATAGAGGTCTAGAAGGTCATTTTCGCCATAAATAGGTCTGTTTTTGAGGATGTCATCCGCTTGCCATTTTGTGATATAAGGATGCGTTCGTATTTCAGATTCTGCGGCGGTATTAATATTTATCTTTTTAATTTTACCATTTGAGATTTGTAGCTTCGGCGCTATTTTTTGGAAAACGGTGTCGGGTAGGGCAGTATACTTATCGTTGAGCTGTTCGATGCGAAGAAAAGCGCCAAGCTTTGTGCGAAGGGTTACAATTCTATTGGCGTATCCTTTTCCTATGCCGTATAGTTTTTCAAAATCTTCTGCTTGTGCTTTGTTTATGTCAATACTTGTGGGCTCTTTGGATTGTCTCGTTTTGCGATTTTTTTCGTTGCGAGTTTCTTCGCAGTCAAATGTAAGTATAAATTC
>CAZUUI010000240.1:3033-3296 GCA_964622955.1 uncultured Chitinophagaceae bacterium
ATTGCCTTGTGTCGGGGGAATGTAGCAAGTGATGATTTTCATCATTGTGCTTTTGGAAAGTATTTGACTTTGCATCAATTTGAATATATGGTTCTATTTTTTGAAACAATTTATCGGAGACGCCATAGATTTTCTTTACGTCATTTTTGGAGCGAAACTGTCCGCCTTTATTTCTATAATTCAAGAAAATATTTGCTACTTTTTCTGAAAAACCTAATGTAATCAATCCTTCTTTTTCTATCGTATTGGGATTGAAAGGAAAT
>CAZUUI010000241.1:0-3281 GCA_964622955.1 uncultured Chitinophagaceae bacterium
GAAGTTCGGCATTTGATTTTTTGAAAATGGTGGATGGTCCCTTGAAAGGATTATTAAGCCGTGTGGTGATTGTATTGGATGAAAATGGTGTGGTAACGCATACTGAGCAAGTTGCGGATATAGTAGATGAGCCTAATTATAACTTTTAATCACCTCCAAAATAGAATTGTATGCAAGAGTTGATAGCACCTTTTAATCTCCAAAAATGGATAGAAGAGAATAGGGATTTGCTCAAACCACCTGTTTCCAACAAGAATTTGTACAAAGAAAGTGGCGACTATATTGTAATGATAGTAGGCGGCCCCAATGCTAGGAAAGACTACCATTTTAATGAGACCGAGGAGCTTTTTTATCAGATAGAAGGCGATATAGAAGTGGGTGTTCAAATAAATGGCAAGGCAGAAGTAGTAAAGATAAAAGAAGGTGAAATGTTTCTCTTGCCGGCTCGAGTGCCGCATAGTCCATCGCGTCCTGCAGGTTCGGTGGGATTGGTGATAGAACGAAAACGTTCGGAGAAAATGAATGATGGCTTGCTATGGTTTTGTGAATCGTGCAATACCAATTTGAAAGAATATTATTTTCATTTGGATAATATTGAAAAAGATTTTATCCCGCGTTTTAAGGAGTTTTATGGCTCTGAGGATATGCGTACCTGCAAGAAATGTGGTAATGTAATGGCTACAGACCCTAGGTTTGTGTAATATGATAAATATAGTGACAATTTCTATTTGATAAATTTCTGTTTTAATTTAGAATTATTGTTAAGTACAAAAAGGTAAAAACAAAATAAATTACCGTTCGGAAGTTAAATTCATAGTTTTAGATATTATTTTCCAAAGATTTTGAAAAATTAAACTCAAAATAGTTACATTTGTCGCTTTAAAAAATTCCAACAGTATGGAATTCAATTAGATTATAAAAAAACATAAAGTATGAAAAAATTTAGTGAAATAGTATATGTTCGCCCAAATTTGGAGGCTTATACTGCCGAATTGAAAAAAGATATTGAAGCGTTTAAAATAGCGGACACATTGGAGGCGCAGCGCGAGCTTTTCTTGAAAATCTCTAGAGATTCAAAGAAAAATGGAAGTGCGCATTCATTTGTAGAAGTGAAATACAGTCAAAATTCAAAAGACGCATTCTTTGAAGAAGAAAAAAAGTATTTTGACAATGAAATGCCTAAACTTAGTCCAGTAATTAAAGAGTTTGGGATAGCTTGTTTGAATGCAAAGTATAGAAAAGAGTTGGAAGCCGAATTTGGCAAACAATTTTTTGATTTGACGGAGTTGCAGAATAAAATTGTATCGGAGGAAGTTGTTCCATTGTTGCAAAAAGAAAATGAATTAAGCGCTGAATATCAAAAATTGAAATCGGAAATCAAAATTGATTTTGATGGCAAAATGAGAAATCTTAGCGGAATGTCTCCCTTGATGGAAAGCACCGATAGAGAATATCGCAAGGCCGCTTCAAAAGCTATGTACGCGGAGATGATAAAAGTGCAACCCGAGTTGGACAGAATCTACGACGAATTGGTGAAAATACGCACTGAATTGGCACATAAATTGGGGTATGAAAACTTTGTGCAAATGGGCTATGACCGTATGGGGCGTACGTGCTATAATGCTGCGGATATTACTAAATATAGAGGTTTTGTAGCTAAATATGTAACGCCAAAAGTAGCGATATTGAAAGATAAAATTGCTAAGTTGCAGGGATTGGATACGATGTATCATTATGATTCTTTGTTGTTCAAAGATGGAAATGCTACCCCAAAAACAAGTCCAGAACAAATGATAGCCGATGCTCAAGTTATGTACAATGAGTTATCTCCCGAAACAGGTGAATTCTTTAAACAAATGATAGACCTAGAAGTGATGGATCTATTGAATAGAGAAAATAAAAGTCCTGGAGGCTATTGTACTTATATCGACGAGATAAAATCGCCATTTATATTTTCAAATTTCAATGGAACCTCTCACGATGTGGATGTCTTGACTCACGAGGCAGGACACGCCTTCCAATGTTATTGTAGTACACATTTTGAGTTGGGTGAATATTTATTCCCAACTTCCGAAAGTGCCGAAATTCATTCAATGAGTATGGAATTTTTTGCGTGGAATTGGGTAGATAAATTCTTTTTGCAGGATACAGAGAAATATAAATTAGGTCATTTGCTCAAATCATTGTTTTTCTTGCCTTATGGTGTATCGGTAGATGAATTCCAACAAAATGTATTTGAAAATCCTACAATATCTGCCGAGCAACGCAGAACAATGTGGAATCAAGTAAGCGATACCTATTCACCTTGGATAAAAGTAGATAATGAACCGTTTTTGGAAAATGGAGGAAGATGGCAGTTGCAAGCCCATATTTATCAAATGCCTTTCTATTATATCGATTATACATTGGCACAATTATGTGCATTTCAGTTTTACAAAAAAATGAATGAAAATTTTGATAATGCTTGGAAAGATTATCATAGACTTTGTAAGCAAGGCGGAAGTATGAATTTCTTGGAATTATTAGACGTAGCCAATTTGAGTTCACCATTTGACGAAAAAGGCTTTGCGGATACGATAGACTTTATCTTCAACGAAATCAATCGTTTGTTTGATGCTTATAATAAAGGTGTAGCAGCAAATTAATCACAAAAACAAAAAAGGCACTTTTCAATTCAAAAGTGCCTTTTTTATATAATAGAAATTATGGCTATATATATTAAGGAATCAAAAGGAAAGGATAGAGGTGTATTTACCGATACTGATATTGAAGTAGGCGAATTGATAGAAATTTGTCCTGTAATAGTTTTGCCAGCGCAGGATAGAGAGTTTATAGATCAGACTGATATTTTTAATTATTATTTTTTATGGGATGATGATCATTCCAAAAGTGCCGTGGCATTGGGATATGGTTCTTTGTATAATCACAGCAATAGAGCCAATACGATATATGAAAGTTATTATGAAGAAAGAGAAATTCATTTTATCTGCCACAGACCCATAAAAGCAGGTGAAGAGATAACAATTAATTATAATTTGGATCCAGATTGTGAAGATAAAATGTGGTTTGAATAAAAAAAATATTATTTTTTTATATATTGATATTCAATATTTTACAATTTAAATAAAGCGATTAATAAAAAAAATAATAAAAAAAGACTTGCCAATAAAAAAATAGTGATTATCTTTGCACACCTTTTTAAAAAAAGGGAGTACTCTAAAGCGATAGAATACGACAATAATTTAATTCGTTCTTTGATATAAAAAATAAACAATAGCGGC
>CAZUUI010000242.1:0-3258 GCA_964622955.1 uncultured Chitinophagaceae bacterium
ATTGCTTCCATTCTTTGGTGGTATAGGCTTCTGAACGGCCTATCCACTTATTTTCTAGCTCATTTTGGACACCCCAACTTCCATATTCTTTCATTCCTACAATATCCATATTCAAAAACTTGGCTATTTTATTTGCTTTTTGTTTAGCATCATTCAATGCTTTATACCAAAGTGTTTTGGAAAGGCTATAATCTGCATCTTTCCAAGAATTATGTTTTAATTGAATATTAATTATATTTTTGTTTTGGGATAGAAAATTAACAAATTCGACATATTGATTGTATGAGAGGTGCGAAATTTCATATCGAATCACATCTTCATACTCATCTTGATGGGATTCAAAATCTACAATCCCATTTCTATTCAAATTGTACAAAACACTTTGATTGATTTGTTTCAAATTATATTCCGATTTTTTAATTTCATTATTAAAAACATCAAACTTTAGACTCATACTGTTAGACGGAAATGAGTCTATTCCTTCGCCCAAAACCACCAAGTAGGTAGGTCTTCGAGTAAAGTATGAAGAATCATTATGGACTTGAAATCGTGTAGTAAGTCTTGACACAAAACGGTCTTTTTTCAATGATAAAGATGCGGTATTTTCTATTTCACTTAACTTATAATCAAATAAATCGGTTGCGTCAATTTCATCTATTTTTGAAATTTTCTTGTTTTGAACGGCGGCCATTTCACGGGATTTTATATCCATTTCGCGCCACGTTCCCAAAATCAAATTTTCGGTTAACTCCTTTTTTGATTCTTTCAAATATTCTTTCTTCCCAATTTTCAAGGACTGTACAAAAGGATTTTTGCTCAAATATGGAAAAATCAAATCGTATTCTTGTTTTGAGTTGAGTGTCAATCGGTATTTTTTGTATTTTGGATTGATAGAATACATATCGGTGCTGGGAATCAACTGATAAGATGGGATTCCGTGTTTTTGCATTTCTAAAATCAAAAGCGATTCGATATTTTCGATAGGAACATTTCCTTTGGATTCACTTTCGGAATAAATTAAAAAATCAAGCGAAATAATGTCGGGATAAGTTTCGTAAGAATATGAAGCTTCTACTTTCATTTCAATAACTGAATATCGCTGGGCTTGTATTTGCCCAACTATAATACTAAAAAATAAAATGCTTAAAACCCTTGCGTACATTTAGTCTTTACAAAAATTAACGTTTTTATTCATTGAGCAAATGTAGAAACTTTTCAGAAAAAGCAAAAGGTTAATTTGGATTAATAAAATATTCTATTAGTAATTTCAACCAAATCTAAAAAAAGAATTCACCCAAAATACAGTACATTTGCAACGTGAAACAGTTATCCTATTTATTTAAATATTTCAAAAAACACCAATATACCTTTTATATAGGGTTTGTATTTGTGATTTTATCCAATGTTTTCAATACCTACACACCGGTTTTGATTCGGGAACTCATCAATAGTATCAAAGCGGAAATAGATAAGCCCAACAAATCATACGAAATAGTGTGGGACATTACATTTAAATTTGTAATTATTTATGTATTATTTACGTTGGCATCTGCATTTTTCACATTTTTGATGCGTCAAACCATTGTAGTTGCAAGCCGAAAGATAGAATTTGACCTAAAAAATGATTTGTACAATCATTATCAAAAATTAGATATTAATTTTTTCAAGCGCTACCAAACGGGCGATTTGATGAGTAGAATAGGCGAAGATGTTGGTAAATTAAGAGAATTTATTGGCCCTGCCTTGATGTATTCGGTCAATTTATTCACAAAATTAACAATTACGATTTACCTAATGTATCAGGTACATCCTATGTTGACGTTGTACACACTTATTCCGTTGCCTTTTTTATCGGTCTTTATTTTTATTCTCAATAATAAATTGTATTTCAACAATTTAAAACTACAACAAAAACTAGCCAAGCTCACTTCTATTTCTCAAGAAACCTATAGTGGCATCCGAATTATCAAATCATTTACACAAGAAAAAAAACAATTCCAATCTTTTCAAAACAACAGCGAATCCTATAAAGAGCAAGCCCTTAAAATTGTAAAAATTGAGTCTTTTTTTCAGCCGAGTGTTACTTTTTTGATGACATTGAGCGTAATTATAGCAATATTCAAAGGAGGACAACTTCTCATTGATGGCGAAATTAATATTGGAAATTTGACCGAGTTTTTGTTGTATGTAAATATGCTTACTTGGCCTGTAATGAGCATAGGCTGGGTGGCTACAATGATTCAGCGCGCCAATGCTTCGATGAGCCGATTGAAAGAAATTTTTGACCATCCCGAAGAAAATACACAATTGGGCAAATCCATTTCAATTGATGACTTAAGAGGCGATATTGTATTCAAAAATGTAAGTTTTCGATACCCCGAAACGGGAATTTTGGCTTTGGACAATGTTAATTTTACTATTCCGTATGGACAGCGCTGGCTTGTTGTGGGCAAAACAGGCTCTGGAAAAAGTACCATTGCGGAATTGCTTATGAAATTTTACACTATACAAGAAGGCGATATTTTCATTAATGGTCATAATATCAATGAAATTCCATTGGGGATTCTACGAAAAAGTATAGCGTATGTTCCTCAAGAAGTATTTCTATTCTCCGATACCGTAGCGCGCAATATTTCATTTGGAAATAGTAATTTTACGGATGCAGAAATTCATCTCGCTGCCCAAAGAGCTCAGATTGATAAAGAGATTGAGCATTTCCCAAAAAAATATGAAACTGTAGTGGGCGAAAGAGGTGTAACGCTCTCGGGAGGACAAAAACAGCGTATATCCATAGCACGAGGAATGATACATCAGTCGCCTTTTTATTTATTTGACGACTGTTTAAGTGCCGTAGATGTAGAAACCGAGCAAAAATTGATAGACGCATTGAACCAAGCCAATCATAACGCTACATCTATTCTTATTACACATAGAATTTTCAATCAATTGGCTTTTGACAAAGCAATATGCCTCCTCAATGGAAAAATTGTAGAAATGGGAAGCCACGAAGAATTGATTCAAAACAAAGGCTTATACAACGAATTGTATGAGAAGCAAGCCCTACAATAATAAAAAATTATTTAGACGGCGAAATAAAAAATATTTTATAGATTTGCACCACATAAATTTAAACCTCAAATTACATATACATTATGTCTATTATTGTAAATAAAAACTCAAAAATTCTTGTACAAGGATTTACTGGAAAAGAAGGAACATTCCACGCAGAACAAATGATTGAATACGGAACCAACGTAA
>CAZUUI010000243.1:0-3224 GCA_964622955.1 uncultured Chitinophagaceae bacterium
TTGTGTCAATTCCTTATCTTTGAGCTTTGAAAAAGAAGAAAAAATGAATAATTTAGAGACTATAACATTAGCTGGGGGCTGTTTTTGGTGTATTGAGGCTGTATATAATAGCTTGGAAGGAGTAGAATCGGTAGAAAGTGGCTATGCGGGTGGTAATACCGAAAATCCAACCTATAAAGAAGTTTGTAATGGCAATACAAATCATGCCGAAGTAGTGCATATTAGGTACAATCCTTCTAAAATTAGTTTTGAGGAAATACTGAAAGTGTTTTTTACCGTACATGATCCCACTCAACTTAATAGACAAGGCGCAGATATTGGAACACAGTATCGAAGTGCAATTTTTTATAAAAATGATCAAGAAAAAATGGCCGCCAAGTCCATAATTGATGCTTTAAATAGTTCAGGTGCATATTCCGATCCAATTGTAACTACGTTAGAGCCTTTTACAAAATTTTATAAAGCGGAGGAATATCATCAAGGCTATTTTAGAAATAATCCCAATCAGCCTTATTGCGCAGCAGTGGTAAGACCCAAAGTTGAAAAATTTGAAAAAGTGTTTAAAGATAAATTAAAAAAGAAATAAGACATTACCTTTTTTAATAAAATCTATTGTAGTTATTTTTATTAACTTTGCACCTTAATTTTTTAAACAAATAGAAAGTAAATGGGAAAATTTTTAGAATTTTATGTTTTTAATAGAGTTTGGATAAGCTTGTCTTTAATCATTGGAGGCATTGTATGGGGTGTAATGGATAATTGGACATTTGCTTGGATATTGGTTACAGCAGGAGTTATTATGATATTGGCTCATTTTTTATTAGGTCCTATTAGATTGATTCAAAAAAGTGTAGAGGCTGGAGATATTGCAAAGGCACAAAAAGCAATTGATAGTGTAAAATATCCGGGGCTTTTGATAAAACCCGTTCGTTCTGTGTATTATATGATTCAAAGCAATATGGCTATGGGGCAAAAAGATTTTGCGAAAGCAGAAGAAATGATAAAAATGTCTACAAATTTGGGTATGCCCATGAAAGATATGGATTCAATGGCTATTTTTCAGCATGGAAGTATTGCTTTTCAGCGTAGCGATAATAAAACTGCTATTTTGAAATTGAGAGAAGCTATTAGCAAAGGATTGCCCGATTCGGATAGCCTAGCGGGTGCACACATGATGCTTTGTAGTATTTTTATCCAACGAAAAGATAATAGAACGGCAAAAATGCATTTCAAAAAAGCTAAAGAAGCCAAACCAAAAGCTAAAGAATTGATAGATCAAATTAAGCAAATGGAAAGCTATATTAGCAGAATACCAGGCTAATTATTTCACTATGAATAAAATTATAAATGACCCAGTGCATGGGTTTATTCATACGAAGTTTGATATAATTTTAGACTTAATCAATCATACTTTTTTTCAGCGATTGCGAAATATTGTTCAGTTGGGATTGACCAATTATGTATATCCAGGTGCCAATCATTCTCGTTTTCATCATGCGTTGGGTGCATTTCATTTGATGCAAGAAGCCATTAATAATTTAAGGGAGAAAGGTGTGCACATTTCAGAACAAGAAGAAGAAGCAGCTTGTATAGCTATTTTGTTGCATGATATAGGTCACGGCCCGTTTTCTCATACACTAGAGCATAGTATTTTGAAAGGAATTTCCCATGAAGAAATTTCTTTGTATTTAATGAAAAAATTGAATCTTGAATTCGAAGGTAAATTGTCTTTGGCAATAGAAATGTTCCAAAATCGATATGAGCGAAAATTCTTTTTTCAATTGATTTCGAGTCAATTGGATGTCGATAGGCTTGATTATTTATCTCGCGATAGTTTTTTTACGGGGGTTAAAGAAGGCAAAGTTAATGTAGATAGAATTTTGAAAATGCTACAAGTAAAAGATAATCAATTGGTAGTAGAAGAAAAAGGCGCTCTGTCTATTGAAAGTTATCTCATAGCACGAAAAATAATGTATTGGCAGGTTTATATACACAAGACGGTTTTGTCGGTAGAGCAAATGCTGGTGCAGCTTTTCAAGCGAATTGAAGACTTGAAAACTGAAAATAAATTCATTATTGCACACAATTCGTTGGATTTTTTCTTGCAAAATAATCAATTATTAGCCTTGAGCGAAGAGGTAATTGATGCATTTATCAGGATCTCAGATTCCGATGTTTGGCAATTATTAAAACAACTTCAATCTTCTGACGATAAAATCCTTAATTTTTTGTCCAATGCCATTATTAGTCGAAAATTATTAAAATCGAAAAGTAGTGTAGAATCATTTGAAAATAAGTATACGATAAAAGCAGGTTTTGAATCAAAGTATTTGATTTTTCAGCAAAAAATAGATTTAACCACCTATTCCAATAATGATGGTATTATGATTTTGAAAAAAAATGGTGAAATACAATCCCTACAAGATTATTCTATTGAAAATGGTTTTGGTATGGCTGCCTCCAAAAATTCTAAATATTATTTATTTTATCCAGAAGGAAGTATAGCGTTTAAAAATTAAAAATTGTATAAAATGAAAACAAAACAAAAATCCTTTATCGTTAATTCAATTCTTATTTTTTGTATTTTTATTTCAACTTCACAGAAAGTTAATTCTCAGAATTCGGATTCTACAAGACTTTTACTTATCGAAATGATAGATATTTTATCAAAAAATGCTATTTATAAAGATAAAATTTCTATAGATTTTTTAACGCAAAAAGCGGATTCTCTTTTGAATGCCAAGAAAGATTCGTTGAGGAAAGTGCCTTATCTTTTTATTGATTATCTCAAATATTATAGCGATTCACATGTTGCCTATTTTTCCCCTAGAAGAGAATCCCAAAAATCAAAAGAACTGCCTATCGAAAAAATGCCTAAGTTAATGATCTTAGATAGTCAATTTGGCTATATAAAAATTCCTAGCTTTTCTACAAGAAACGAGTTGGACTATTTTTTTTATTCAGAATCGGTCAATGCATTCATACATAAAATAAAAGCAAAATACAATCCTAAAGGCTGGATTATTGATTTTAGAAACAATGGTGGTGGATTTTCAAATTCTATGCTATCAAGTTTATATCCTTTTTTGGTTCATTTTGATTTGTACGCTACTCATTCCGATAAAGATATTTTTACAAAAACAAAAAAAGGAAAAGTAATTGATAAATTTCATAAAAAGAATATTTTACATCCAGATTTGCTTCCTTCTTTAAAATCTTATACA
>CAZUUI010000244.1:0-3214 GCA_964622955.1 uncultured Chitinophagaceae bacterium
TAGCCTGCTTTTTTATCTAAATCGTTGAATTGATAATGCGTTTCTGTAGCTTTGGTGCCTTGTCCTCCAATAGTGTGAATGAGCTTCCAATCTTGCGCATCGTCGCTTTTGAATAGTTCAAAGGCTTTGTTTCTAATTTCCGATGCCGTAGTCCAGTTTATCTCTTTATAATCATTTTGGCATTTTACCATAAACATTTTCAACGCTACTGATAACGCCACATTACCCCCTCCAATTGCAAATGGTGAAAATGTTCCCGTATAGCCATTAAATGTAAATGTCTTAAACGTATCGCCATCAATTGATGTAGCTATTGTTGGGGTAGGCAACTCCCAGCCTCCTGTATTTCTATAATGATTTAAATAATAACTTGATAAGGGTGAAGATTCATCTGTATAAAACCATCCAAAGGTAAAGTCTACACCCCCTGTATTGCTAGTCGTTTTTTTATCTATATGCCACGTTTTTCTTACGTGAGGCGTCAAAAAAGGCGCGCCTGAAGTACCGTTATACAACACCGAATCGGATATCCTTACAAAAAATGAATCTGCAGAAGCATTATTGTTCTTTATTGATACCGGCGTATAGGTATTTCTTCCAACTGGGAACAAAAATGTACTACCTTGAGGAATATATGATTTTAGTTTCCCTGTTGAATTTGTTAGGATAAAATTGAATGAATCTCCGCCAATTATTGAATTTACAGCTAACTCATATTTTCCTAAAATAATTTTCTTAGAACTGTTGTTAAAACTTAAGGTATTGATAAACCTATTTGTATCTAAAACAATATTAAACCTCGCTTCTGGACTAATATCAATTGATCTCCCATCGTCTGCTATTATGCCTGCACACCAATTGCTCGTATTGTTCCATATACTATCTACTGCTCCAGTCCACTGACATATATTAGTACCATATAATTCCACTCCTCCAACTGAACTATATGAAGAACCACAAGCACCATTACTTACCAATACTCTATACCTTCTGTTTTGAGTTATATTTGAATAAGCAAGATTATTTTGTGTAGAAGCAGCACCTACATTACTATATGTAGTTCCACCATCTGTAGAAAATTGCCATTGATAGGTTCCCCCCGAAGCTCCTATTAATTGAAGAACCCCAGAGTTATTAACTCCACAATGATAATTTGTCGTAACAGCACCTCCTGTTGGTGCTCCACCACTACTTACGGTTACTGGATACCAATCAGAATTTGCAGTTGATGCACATGTAACACTTCCTACTATCGCTCTGAAAAAATAATTTCCTGCTGTTGCCAATGTTTGAGAAATTGTTTTGGACGTAGAGGCGATATCCGTTTTTGTTCCATTTGTATCCGTTGCAAATTGCCATTTAGAAACATTTCCTACGGAACCATTTAAGGTCAAGGAAATAGCACTTCCAGCACAGGTTTGATTTGCATTTGCTGTAACCGTCCCAGCAAAAAGCTGTGTGACATTTACATATTGAGCATTTGTAGCTAGAACGCAAGAACCATTCGTAACGATGGCTCGATAATATTTTGAAGTAGAAAGATTCGTTAATGAAAGCGTATTAGAATTGCTTATTATAGTATCTATTTGGTTTAAAAAATTATCTTCTGATGCTTCCCAACGTGATACCGTTCCTGTAGCACCCGTTAACGTCAATGTAGCCGATCCTGCAGGGCATACTGTCGCATTTCCTCCAGATATACTTCCTGAAGTAGCCCCTATAACACTGATATTTCTTACAAATTCTAAAGTAGTAATAGGATTATCTCCTGGCATATCTCCAAACTCAACAATACATGCTCTTCCTCGATTTGGAAAATCGTTCCATTTTCCACTATTTGCCCAGAGATGCCCATAATCTTCTTGTCCAGGCGTTGACAAACTCCACACATCATTTGGTTCATTCCCTCCATAGCTTGTAGATGCATTCCAATTTTGATATACACCACTGATAGGACCACCGGGTTTTTCGGCAGTAGAAGCATTTCCTGTTCGGATTTGTACACCCTTTTCAGGACCAGTGATCCAATGCCATTTCCCTTCTGCATTGTTTTGATTTGAATATTTATTATATCCTACTGCTCCATTAATTTGAGATACATTATCTGAACATCCTAACCATGTGTCAAAATTAATAAGTGAAGATACAAAGCTATTTTCAATAGCAGATGTTATTGTTACTAAATAACCTTGACGTCCATAAAAAGTTCGAGATGCAGCATAAGCCTTTGCATCGGTCCAAGAACGAATTACTGGACTGTATTCGTAATAGTGCCCATTGAAATAATTGAAATAATTGGAACTCGAAGAAAAAGTCACTTTTCTGCTTTCAGGATTACATGTTACCGAAGTGGTTCTCAAACGAACTGTTCTTAAAAGCGCTTGCCAGTTTGCTGCGGTAGTTGATCCAGAAAATACAAGACTTCTACTTGTAGTATTAAATGCTGCTGCAGTAACTCCAGATGGAAGTGTACCCGTATAATCTAACACATCGCCCGATGTATAATTATCCGATATCGTTACCGTAAATCCTGTAAGCGTTCCATCACTCGTAACAGCAAGTGCTGGATCTACAACAGTTGCTATATTATTGTTTAATGATAGCGTTGTAGATGATCCCGTTATACTCATTGTTGTAGCTGCTGATGGAGCGGGAGTCACTAATATCGTTGCATTTGATGTATAAACCGATGCGCAGCCACCATTGGTAATCATAGCCCGATAATATGTAGTAGCCGATAAATTTGTAGCGGTATACGAAGTAGCCGTTGCGCCAGATATATTGATATAAGTAATATTGTTTGTAGAAGATTGCCATTGTATAGATCCTGTGTTACCCGATGTGGTTAAAATGGTACTATTTGTACCCGCCGTAACCGTATTCCCACCAGAAACAGTACCTGCTATTGATGGCGTACTAATAATAACTGCTCCCGAAACATTACTTGTTTGTGTTGTTGTAGAATTTGTAACCACACAATAATAATATGTGGTACCTGCAGTAGAAGTAGGAGGGGTATAAGAAGCTGATGTTGCACCACTAATAAGTGTTCCTCCTATATTTGAATTTGCTGTATTTGAATACCATTGATACGTTATTGAAGTTCCTGTCCCTGCAACAGTTAATGCAGATGCAGTACCATTGATACAAATGTTTTGATTAGTGGATGATGGTTGAGTGGAGATAATACTATTAAGAACAAACGTTCCATTGG
>CAZUUI010000245.1:0-3192 GCA_964622955.1 uncultured Chitinophagaceae bacterium
ACCTACTAAGTAGATAGTTCCTCCTAAGGCTCTTACAATATAAAAAGGTATAGCCGTTTGCATAATTTCTAAGAATTGATACTGCAATTGACCTTCTGGAGTGAATGCAGTCATCATAAAATACCCTTTGAATGCATTCCAATACATAGGAATAGCGTACAACAAAATTCCTAATGTACCAATCCAAAAGTGTGTATTTGCCAGTTTTTTGCTATATAATTCTGTTCTATAAAATTTTGGAAATAACCAATACATCATAGAAAATGTCAAAAATCCATTCCAACCCAAAGCACCGATGTGAACGTGTGCTACAGTCCAGTCAGAATAATGCGAAATAGCATTGACATTTTTCAAAGACAACATAGGACCTTCAAAAGTAGCCATACCATAGCAAGTAACACCCACTACTAAAAATTTCAACAAAGGATCTTCTTTTACTTTGTCCCAAGCACCTCTCAAGGTGAATAAACCATTGAGCATACCGCCCCATGATGGTAATATCAACATAACTGAAAATACGGTACCAAGGCTTTGAGCCCAATCTGGCAAAGCTGTGTAAAGTAAGTGGTGTGGACCAGCCCAAATATATAAAAATATCAACGTCCAAAAGTGTAAAATACTCAATCTATAGCTATATATAGGTCTGTTAGCAATTTTAGGTAAGAAATAATACATCAATCCTAAATAAGGCGTCGTAAGGAAAAATGCAACGGCATTGTGTCCATACCACCATTGAACCAACGCATCTTGAACACCAGCATAAGCAGAGTAGCTTTTTAATGAATTGAAAGCAATAGGCAATTCCATTGAGTTAACGATATGCAAGACCGCAACCGTAACCCATGAAGCTATAAAAAACCAAACAGCTACATACATGTGTCTTTCTCTACGAGTAAGAATTGTTCCAAACATATTTAATCCAAAAACAACCCAAATCAAGGTGATTAAAATATCTATTGGCCATTCAAGTTCGGCGTATTCCTTACCTGTTGTATATCCAAATAATAAAGTAACTGCAGCTAAAACTATAATTAATTGCCATCCCCAAAAGTGAATTAAACTTAGGCTTCGTTTCCACATAGCTGTTTTTAATAATCGTGGCAATGAATAATACACCGCTGTGAAAATTCCATTTCCGACAAATGCAAAAATCACCGCATTAGTGTGCACGGGACGCAATCTACCAAAAGATAAATGAGGCATAATGTCTGAAAAGTTTAAGATAGGGAATGCTAATTGAAAAGCAGCAATAACACCTAAAAGCATACCTACAACACCCCAAAAAATAGTTGCCGTAGCAAATAATTTTGGGACTTTGTTGTCATAAATAAATTTTTGTACTTCCATTTGTTTTTATTTTAATTGTTTTTTGATTTATATAAAAATCTTGAAAAATCAAGAGTTTTTTCGTTCTGGGGTTGTATCGTCAAATAATATTTTGTGAGAAGGGGCGTAATCATCGTCAAATTGTCCATCCTTTACACTCCAAATAAAAGCTATGAGAAAGCCACAAGCTACTAATAAACTGATAATGAGTAAAACAATAATTGCGGACATCGTTGTCTTTTTTTATTTTAATGCAAAGATAAGTTAATTTTTGTAAATAAAAGATAATTTTATCTTTTATGTAAAATGTTTTTATTTAATTATTTGATTTACAGATAATTGTTGTTTTAAAAAAATATTCAGTGATACGTTTGGTTTTTCGATTAAATAGTTTTGAGATTTTCGTTTTTTATATTTGTGATATAAAAACGGAATTAGCTTAAAATAATTGATTTAGACTAATAAAATATTGTATTAGGTTGTTTTATTAAAAAGTTAAAGGCAAAAAATGAAAATAAACTACATTCCAAACTTTTGCCTATTGATTACACACTAATACCGTATATACAATCTAATATAGTCCAATTTTAATTGTATTATTTGCTTGTTATGATGGCATTTACCAAACTTCTAGACTTACAAAATAGTTTGAACTATTTTATAAGTATGATTGGAATTAATTTTTAGAAAGGAAGATCATCCGAATGTTCTACAGGAGGAAAGTCATTTTCGTTCATAGGCGCAGCGCCTCCAGTTTCAGTATTTGCTTGTTCTTTGGCTACTTTCCACGCTTTTAATTCAGTAAACCATCTGTCATTATATTTTCTACTAGAAGCATCAAAATCAACTGAATATCGAGCGCCTATTTCAAAACGTGAAACGTCTATTTTGTCTCCCCAAACCGTGAAACATATATTTTGTGGATATTGACCATCTGTTTCTACAATAAAATCTTGTTTTTGCCAAGTGCCATTTTTACCTTCACCGGTTACTTTAGGCATAATTTCTGTAATTTTTGCTACGATATTCATTTGTTAAATTTTTTGCAAACATAATCTTTTTTACTTGAAAAAGTAGAATTGACTATTAAGATGATGTGGAAAAAGGCGTTTATTCCTGAGTAAGTTTTTTTATTTCTTCTTGAGCATAAATTTTTGATTTATCGTCGCTCAAAAATTCACTCAACATATAATATTTAAGTGCTGCGGGTTTGTCGCCTTTTAATTTATACCCGTGCGCCAAATTATTGATGACTATCAAATCTTTTGGATTTAAAGCTTCTGCTCTTTTTAAATAAGATATGGATTTGTCAAAATCTTTTGTAAGCATATATGCCACAGCTGTACTTGACATTATTGGAACATTGTTGGGATAATATTTCATTGCACATTCTCCTATTAATTTCATATTGGTCAATAAACCTATATCTTCCGAAGAATACAATTTGATCATATAAGATTGTATGGCTTCTAATAAGAAATTTTCGGGACTATCTACTGCTTTGTTTTCAAACCAAAACCAATTGTTTTTGTTGACAGCAGAATAATTAATAGTTTTGATTAATTCTTCGGTTAGCGGTTTGTACAATTCAAATTCCTTTAAAGCAAAACATTTTCCAAAACGAAAATCTAATCTATTTGGAAACATTTCAATTCCTTTTTCAATTATTTGTAGCGCTTTTTGAAAGTAATCAATATTTGTACACAAAACTCTTATTTGTGTTTTGTTTTTTTGATTTAAATGCTTTTCTACAGCGTTTAAATTTTTGCTATATACTTCTTCTTGTTTGCAATTTGAATAATAAAAATTAAAGGCTGAGATATAATATTCGGGATCTTGCGGTGATTTAGATTCCCATTCTTTTAA
>CAZUUI010000246.1:0-3182 GCA_964622955.1 uncultured Chitinophagaceae bacterium
GGTAACAGCCGTTTGCCTCAATGGGGGCTGACGTGGTTAAATCAAGTGCAGTGCTTCTATCAAAGTTTGTGCTTGGTTGACAGTGAAGTGCTCCGAAATCCGCTTCTTCGCATTTCTACAAACCGTTATATCGCCAATATCGTAGCCGTTTTGAGCAAATGAGCGTCTAATTCATTGCGTTTTTGGATAGCTTCTTCAAAAGGGGTATAATGCACCTGATTGGCTTTGATACCTGCCATTACGGCATTTTTTCCTTGGAGCAATCCTTCTACTGCCGCTACGCCGAGTCTGCTCGCGAGCACTCTATCGGCGCAGGTAGGCGTTCCGCCACGCTGGATATGACCTAGAATTGAGATTCGGGTTTCATAATGGGGAAATCGTTCTTTGGTGCGTTTTGCCAGTTCGTAGATATTGGTTTCTTTTTCACCTTCCGCCACTACTACAATATTGGAAATTTTGCCGTGTTTTGCGCCTTTTTCAATGTTTTTAAAAAACGATTCTAAGTTGTATTTGGTTTCGGGTACCAATATTTCGACAGCTCCCGAGGCAATTCCCGAATTCAAGGCTATAAAACCCGCATCGCGCCCCATTACTTCTACAAAAAACAATCTTTCGTGCGAGGTAGCCGTATCTCTAATTTTATCGATAGCTTCCATCACCGTATTGAGAGCCGTGTCGTATCCTATCGTATTATCCGTGCCATAAATATCGTTGTCTATCGTTCCGGGAAGTCCTATCGTCTTGATATTGAATTCATTTCCAAAAATAGACGCACCTGTAAAAGAACCATCGCCCCCTATTACCACCAAGGCATCTAATTGATGTTCTTGAATATGTTTGTAGGCTATATTTCGCCCTTCGGCCGTTCTAAACGCTTCGGAACGAGCGGTTTTGAGCACCGTACCACCTAATTGGATGATTTGTTTGACATCTTTGGATTTTAGCTTAAAAATATCATTTTCTATCAATCCCTGATAGCCTCTTCGGATTCCAAAACATTCGATATCATAATGCAGACAAGTCTTGACTACCGATCGTATGGCGGCATTCATTCCAGGAGAGTCTCCCCCACTGGTCAATAATCCAATTCTTTTTATTTCCATTTCCCAAAAAAGTTAATATTGCTTATACAAAGATAAGCATTTTTGAAAGAGCCGATGGTCTATTTCGTTTCAACAGAAAGTTTTTTTCGATTTTTTTGAAAAAAGTATATTTTTGCATAAAATTTAAACTAATGAATTATAGCGAAATTGTATCGGTATCAAAAATGAGTGGATTGTATCAAATTCATAAAAAAAGAAATGATGGGTTGATAATCAAGTCCCTTACAGATGGAAAAGTAATATTTGCCGCATCGAGAAATCACGTTTTCACACCATTGGAAAATATTACAATCTACACAGAAACTGAACCGGTAGAATTGAAAGAAGTATTCAAAAGTATTAAGAAAAACATTGGCAAAAATCCATTGCCAAATGCAAAAGCAGAAGGAAATGTTTTGAGAAGCTTTTTTGAAGTAGTATTGCCCGAATACGACAAAGAAAGAGTATATACAAGCGATATTACCAAAATTATCAAAATGTATCAAGTTTTGGATTCTAATAATTTGATAGACAGCCTTGATAGCAAAAAAGAAGAAAAAGCAGCGGAAACTACCGAAGAAGCTACTGAGGTAAAAAAAGCAGCTAAAAAAACGAAAAAAGCGGAAGAAAGTGCAGCGGAAGAAGCGCCAAAAACCGCCAAAAAAACGGCTAAAAAAACGACGAAGAAAGAGGATTAATCTTTTTCGAGCCCTTATAACTAAAGCAATCACTTGACAGTAAGTTGGATTCTTTTTTGCATTAGCCTTTATTTTTCAATTTTATTATTGATTTCCTATTTTACGTCTCGTAAGATTGAAAAAAAATCTTATTTTGATGGCGATAAAGAGTCTCCGTGGTATGTGGTAGCCTTTGGAATGTTGGGCGATTCCCTTTCGGGCGTTACATTTATATCGGTTCCGGGTGCTATCTTATTGGCAAAATTTGGATATTTACAATTGGTGTTTGGATATTTTTTTGGGTATTTAATCATAATGTATGTCTTACTGCCACTCTATTATAGGCTCAATCTTATATCTATATATAGCTATTTGCACGAACGATTTGGCATTTATACACAATATACAGGTTCTTTTTTCTTTATTTTATCGAGGATTTTAGGCTCTGCCGCTAGGCTATTTCTTGCCGCAACGGTATTTCAAATCTTTATATTTGATGCGTGGCATATTCCTTTTTGGTTTACGGTGCTATTTATCATATTTTTGATATGGATTTATACCGTCAAAGGTGGTATCAAAACCTTGATTTGGACCGATACGTTTCAATCTTTAATGCTTTTGGCTGGAGTTGTTTTTGCTATTGTAGGAATTGCGAGCCAGATGCATTTGTCATTTTCAGACATATTTACCATTATCAAAGATAGTCCTTCTAGTGAAATATTCAATTGGGATATCAATAGCAAGCAAAATTTTTGGAAACAATTTCTTGGCGGTATTTTTATTGCCGCTAGTATGACTGGGCTAGATCAAAATATGATGCAAAAAAACCTGAGTGTGAAGACATTAAAAGATTCACAAACCAATATTTTTTGGTTTAGTATCATAATGATTTTTACCAATATTATATTTCTTTCTTTAGGCGTATTGTTATATCATTATGCAACAGAAATGGGCATTTCGCTCCCTTTAAATGAAAACGGCTCGGTTTTTACCGATAGAGTTTTTCCTCAGTTGGCATTGAATCACTTGGGAGTCATAGCGGGAACTTCTTTTATTGTAGGGCTTACAGCGGCTACATTTAGCAGTGCCGACAGCGTATTGACTACGTTGACCACATCGTATTACATCGAGTTTTTGGGTCTATCTCCTGATAAAAAAGACTCAAGACTGCGAATACTGATTCATTTGTTGTTTGCATTAATTTTATTATTTGTTATACTAATAATCAAAGCATTGAACGAAAGTGCAGTTATTGACTTAGTATTAACCATTGCGGGATATACGTATGGACCTTTATTAGGCTTGTTTTTCTACGGATTATTTACAAAAAAATCCATAAAAGATGCTTTTGTACCCCTTATTTGTCTTATTGCGCCTGTAATAGCGTATTTTCTAGACACTTATTTCCCAAAGATTTTGTACA
>CAZUUI010000247.1:0-3171 GCA_964622955.1 uncultured Chitinophagaceae bacterium
AGAAGTTGGTGGAACAAACGCCCCTCTGCCAAGGCTTTGCCATCCTTCCGAGATTTGCCATAAGCACCCGGATTGTTGAGCAAAGTTCCTATGTCTGAGTTTGACAGGAACTGTCTGCCTATCCCAGTATAGTATTCTTGGTCGTTTTCAAGCGATTTAAGCAACTCAACCCTGTCCATTGGTATCTACTATAGCCTTGAGTGATTTGAGTGCAGCAGGAGCGATTAAAAAGCGTTGCTTCAAAATCTTCTCGATGTCCTCGAATGATTTGGTCTTGTTGTCACCGATCCACTTGACAACTTTCTGCCAGTCTTCGCTGTCAACTTTAAGTTGTGGCTTGGACTCACCTTCGGTGGCTGTCTTGGTAGCCGGCGCCTTGGCGATAGGCTTGCTCGTGGTGTTGGCAACTGAGTCAGACTCTGACTCGGGCAAATCCTCACCGGCAAAGATGTAATGGCCGAGACCAAACATTGCCAAGTTCTTAACCAAGCACCGCATCAAAGTCTTGTTGATGTCGAACATGCTTGCTTGCTCAACTGACTTGTCGCCGTAGCGGGTAGAGTACGAGTAAGCCTCGTGCTTCATCGCCTTGTTGGCGCCATCCATCACCGGCAACCACATCTCAAGCGTCTGCCCTTGGATGGTTACTTGCGTCATCACCATGTAGCCAAGAGCCTCGTCGTGGAAGTAAGGGAGGAATGTGTTTGGCTCACGAAGGACTAGGTAAGATGCATCGGGGTAGGCTTTCTTTACTTCGGCCCAAGCCCATGCCCATGAGAGGTAGGTCAATCCACTTTTCTTTTCGACCTTGTCGTTAACATTGATTGCGCTCAATGTTTCGAATACTGATTTTGTTTTTTCTGACATATAAAATTTAATTAGATTTTTGTTTCCAACTCAAAGCCAACTGCGCTCTGAAGTTTGTCTACCAAGAACCGATAGTCCGGATCGTTGTCGACCTTGTCTTTTACTTTGTTGATTCCGTTGATAACTGCTGGGTGTTTAAGGGGCAAGCCCCGCTCTTCCATTAGTCTTAGGATATCCGCAAGGGATATATCTCTTTCCATACATAGAAAGAAAAGTAACTGCCTTGCATCAACGATGTCTTGTCTTTTGGTTCTCTCGAACATTACGTCCGGGTTCTTCATACCGAATGTGTTTGCTACTTGTTTTACGAATTGATTAAATAGTATTTTTTTCATTTGCTTTTATTAAATAATTTGTCTGCTTCAAATCTCCATATGAAACTTATAATGTCTTTTATTTCTTTTGATTTAACTTTAGTGTGCATCTCGTCAGACTCTTGATTGTCAAAGACTTCATAAAGATAATCTCCCTCATCTAACACTTGTATATTAAACCCACCTGCATAACACAATACTTCTACACAATCAGATCGATATCCCAAAGCAAATGCTAAGTCCCAATCGATTGACTTGACAACCATGGTGTCGATGAATTCCATCTTGGTCACGGGATGCCCATCAAGTACACGTTGTAGGAACTGAATGGCTTTCTTGTTTGGATGCACCTGCATCTTCTCGTTCAATAATTCTTTGCGTAAGTCTTTCATTATTCGTCTGATAATTGGTCAGCCATTTCTTCATAGATAGCATCATCAATCATCATGTTGGCGATGTCTCCATGGATTTCGAATTTGGTGTATGGCTTTGGATGTGATTGAATTTTTCTCAGCAACATCTTGAATGCGTTGCGTACATGGTTGTCGTCCATGTCATCGACGTTCACTACAACGCCGGTCTTGGTAGTCCAATAAAGGTTGCTCATAGTTCTCCAATAAGTTTGCTTTTGTTGTTACAAATATAATACAAAGATGCTACATCATTTAATTGAATCTTTGATTTTTTCTTTCAGTTCTTCAAGTTCTTCTCTCCACTCAGTGACGAGTGCCAACTCCCTTGGGTCTTCAAAGTTGTACGATGGGGCAACCTCTGTGTTGGCATCAATCTTCTCAGTGATTGCGTGTAGTTTTCTAAATATTTCTTGGTGTGTCATAGCCGGTGTCGTTACGACACTCAGAACTTCCCCGTCTTGTTGTGCATCATTACCTTCAGGCATTGGTCGTCAAGCCAACGGAGAAAATTCCAAGCGTTCTTAATAACTTTAATCATCTTCAAAGATAGTTAACCAAATGCAACTTCTCCCATCACCAAGTACTGGAACACAGCGTCAGCATCACCGGCATCGTAGTCATCCATGATAAGGTTCATCATGCATGCTAGTGCTTGGCCTTCGTCATTGATCAGTTGCAGTCTATCCTTGATGCTGTCGTAGGTGAGCGTGCCAAGTATCTCTTCGTTCTCTGCGTCATACACATCCACTTCTACACCATGTTCGGAGATTGCTTTCCATGTGGCTACCGACAGGGAACCATCGGGTTCAACCGATCTTATGATCTCCAAGGTATAGTCTTGGATCTCATACCAATAGTTGCTACCACCTTCAAGCGCGGTGACAAATACATTCTCCATCACATCGTTGTCAACCTGTATGTTGATCGATAGGTCTTTGTTCTTGTCGAGTACCGACATGACTGCGCGGTGTAGTGCGTTGATGTTTGGCACTGTTGGCTCGAGGTTCAATAGCCCTCGGTTGATGATTGACGTTACAATCTCTCTTGTTTTTTTATTGTTGCTCATTGTTACCTCCTTGTATTAAATTACGCATACGAATAGCACCTCCTAAATAAATTAAATCATCAGGGTCAAATTCATCTATATCAAATTGTTTTTTTATCTCCTCATCACTTGGTAGTTCGATGTTCTCCTTACCAATTTTAATCATACAATCCATACATACGTTATGTGTAGATTTTGATTCGTCACAATTTATACATAATGAATCACTTGGTAGTTCGATGGGGGTTAGATTCTCCATAAATGTTTCTGCATTGATTTCATCTGAAAATTCTTTCTTTAAAAAATTTACAATTTCTTCTTCCGTGTATAGTTTCATACTTTGTTTATTGTTGCTCATTGTTACCTCCTTTGATTTTAATTAAGCATAAAATTTACTGCCTTTGTAGAACCGGACATGTTAAATTTAAAGATGTCAGAGGTACAATGGCTCTCGTTAATTCTAACCACTGCTGAAGAGCAAGCCTTGAAATCTTTGAAGAACTCTGCTTGTTCTACTGCAAGTACATCAGCA
>CAZUUI010000248.1:0-3154 GCA_964622955.1 uncultured Chitinophagaceae bacterium
AAGGAATTATTATTGCCCTGGATAATCGCGTTAAAACTATGAACCATGACGTGGTTCGTATTGACACTATTGTATCTAATGCTCTAGGACTAAAACCCGACGTAGATCGTATTGCTCGTGCCGATGGCAAAAACGATGCAAGGAGAGATTGATGTTGCATTTAGATTACACATGGGATCTAAGTCCTAAAGGTATTATACTAGACGAAGAGCTCAATACAGATAGGCTAGGCTGGAAAGGCGGAGATTATTTTAAGTTTGTTAATGTCAACGGACGTCAAATGTTGATCAAAGTATGCGAACTTGAAAAATTTATTGTCAAAGGAGCTACAGACCGTGAACAAATATGATGCATGGTGGAATAGTCTAAGTCCACAAACACAAGAGCACCTTAAAAAACAGCCAATATGGCACGATAAAGATTTATATAAAGCACTAGCGATAGGAGCGGTCGTTGGGTTTGTAGTAGGTCTAATAGTTGGTTACGAGTGGGCATGGAGACCTGTTGTACAAACATTCAAACCTTTAATAGGATAATGTTATTCGAAGCATTTTTAGTTTTTTATTTGTTAGAAATATTGGTTCTTATATCTGGGTATTTTTATTTGACATACGAACCAAAGAAAGAAAAAAAGAAAGTATATGATCCCTGGGGTTTCTGGGGGAAGGAAAAATAAATGGACATAGTAGAACTGATTAACAAATATGGATTCCCAATAGTAATGTCTGTAGGCATGGGCTATATTATTAAGTATGTATGGGAATGGTCAACTAAAGAAGTTAAACCAGTAATCTCAGAAGCTAATACGGTTCTAGTTGCACTAATAGATCGTATACGTATGTTAGATAACGATTTAATTCGTTTGAATCAGAAAGTTAACACTGTGTTACACCTACGCGGTAAGATGATCGAATCAGAGCGTGTAATGGAAGGTGTTAAAGTTGAACGTGAAGCTTCTGAAAAATTTCAAGAAGCTGTGTCACATAATAAGAAAGAAAAATCCGAAGACGATAAAAGTGCAGCCAGCGGCGAAGGTTAATATTTACAAATATTAATATGCTTCCAACCGTTTAAGCTGCAACCTACCCAGTCTTTCCACTCGTCTTGCTTGCCAATAATATAATGTGGCATAAACCAGCCTTGTAACCAGAACCAAACATAAAGGTCCATAAGGTTACCTGCATACTGCTCTATGGGATTATTTTTCATGTGCAATAAATTCACCATTCCAGTTCTCCGGTAGATTTTGTTCTTTCATGAATTCACAGCGTTCAATCCAGATCTTATAGTACTTGTCCATCTGTCCACCAAATGTACCTTTCATAGTTTTGCACATAGCAGCAGCTTCGTCAAACTTTTTCTGTTTGTATAAGCTATGCATCTTATCGTGCTGTTCTTTATCTTTTGTATAATCTTCACCGCGTGTACGAATCACAGTATAAATCAAATCTGCTACAGTTTTACCCTTAGGTTGAAGATTATCTAACATTAGATAGAAGAAATCGTCCTTAGTTCTATTATAAGTTTCAGCACCAATAATAGCTAAAACTCCATATGCTTTACAACGTGCTTCTAGTCGTGCGGCTGTCGACACCATGTCGCCTAGAATGTCGTAGCTGTGTCTGTCAGTCGATCCCATTTCGCCAATAAAGCCAATGCCCGTGTTACAACCCCAACCCATAGCTGCAGGTGGTAGGCCTTGTGCTTCCATTTCTGCTGTATAACGATCAACAGCATCTAACATTTCTAACCCTACTTGAACAATGGTTCGAGCGTGGTTAGGATCTTCGATAGGCGCACCGTGGATGTGCATACTTGCATCACCTACATACTTAATAACCATACCTTTATTATCTAAGATAGGTTTGCTAATAGCATCCATATATCCGTTCATGTACTTGCCTAAGCCGGCAACGTCATCACCATAATGTTCGCCGATGGGCGTAAAGCCACGCAAATCTGAAAACATTACACTAACGTCTTTACGCACACCACGCTTGATTAAGTCTGGATCTTTCTGTAGCATCTCTACTACTTCCTTAGAACAGTATCCAGCAAACTGTTTCTTGATTGCTTGTTTCTGTAAGAACTCGCTTATAAACTTAACACCGTAAGCGTGAAGCATGACAATAACAAGGCCAGCAACAAGTGCAGTGCCGTCAATGAGCCAAAGATTAGATGAATACAAATATTGAGAAATAGGCACGACACTACTAATAATAACAACACCGCTAATAATTCCAACATATGTCCACCTCGTTAAAAATAACAACAGCACACCTAATGCAGCTAATAATAAAATTTCAACACCGTCTGCATAATCTGGACGTTGTATTACTACATTATTAAACATCGTTCCTATAAGAGCAGCCTGAACTTCGTGTGGCCATACACTACCAATAGATGTAGGAACAGGATTGCCTAACCCTGTTGCAGCCACACCAACAATAACTACTGCGCCGCCAAAATCTTTAGGCAAATCTGTCATAGATACTGTTTGACTTTTTTGACTCCAATCAATCCACACACGGCCTGCACTGTCTGTAGCTATAGGACCGAATTTAGGAATACGCATTTTTTCAACACCGCCTTCGAACAATTTTATTTGAGTAGTGTTATCTCCGGCTGCAACTCTAAGAACTTCCATGCTTAGGCTAGGATAAACGTGCCCGTCAACTACTACCAATAAAGGCATTCTACGAGTCACTCCGTCTATTTCTTCTAATGTGTTGATTACTCCAACGCCAGCAGCACGTTTTTCTAATTGCGGTATATTGGCAACAATTCCGGGGTACGGATTTAATACATCTGCGTATTGAGAATTCATTACCGCAGTTCCTGTTTTCCTTGCTTCATTTTTATTTTTGTCAGAAGCAAAGTTAGGTAATACCACTGGATACCTAGACAGTGTATCTGCCAATGCCTTGTCACCACCCTGACGATCCTTTTCGGTCATTAACACATTAAACACTACTAATCCTGCATTTCTTAAATATAAATTTTCTATAAGGGCTGCAGAAACTTCTCGATTAAAAGGCCACTGACCATATTTTTCTAATGCACTTTCGTCAATGTTAACCGTGACAATATTATTTTGTGTAGGTTCTTTAGAAGTAATCAGTGTGTCAAAATAACGTAATCTTACGCTTTCAAC
>CAZUUI010000249.1:0-3143 GCA_964622955.1 uncultured Chitinophagaceae bacterium
TAACTAATGGCGAGACACAAAGTGCAGCGAAATTCACAATTTCGAAGTAGTCTTTTATTAGTAAAATACTGATAAGAAAAGCCCCAAAGAGAAATCTTTGGGGCTTTTTTTGTTATATATGTTAGTTTTTTAATAGTTTTTGTTTTAATTGAAATATCTTCGTGTTTTAATCTATAATTTGAAATATCGTACACTTTTATTCGTAGCTTTTAAATATCTTTTTTTAAAAAGAGGTCAGCAATCTATTAATATACTAAGTTTGATAACCATGTTTGCAATGGGGATTGGTGCAGCAGCTCTTATTATTGTACTTTCTGTATTTAATGGCTTTGAGGATATTGCGATTTCTTTATATGAAAGTTTTCAACCTAATTTAAAAATTATTCCCAAAAATAATAAGGATTTTAAATGTACAGATACATTGTATTTAAATTTGAAGAAGATCAAAGGTGTCTCAAGTATATCAAAGGTATATGAAACTAAAGCTTATTTTAAGTACATAGACAAAGAATCAGTAGGTTTATTAAAAGGAATTGATAGTAATTATTTTAAAACTAATAAAGTAGCTAAATTTGTAATTCATGGTGATAGTATAATGGAAGATGAATCTAATAGTTATTCTTTAATTGGAGTAGCTTTGAATGATAAATTAAATATCAATTATCATGACCATTTTGAATCTCTTTCAGTTTATGTCCCAAAGTCAAGTTCAAGTTCAGGATTCGGATTGAACAATTCTTTTGAAATATCTTATTTAACACCAAGATCTGTTTTTAGTGTGTATCAAGAGTTTGACGATAAGTATGTAATGGCACCAGTATCTTTTGTGCAATATTTGAGCAATAAAGATGAAGATCAAATTACTGGAATAGAAATTAAAGTTGATAATGATATAAATACGAATAACATAAAAGATATCATAAAGAGTTTTTTGCCAAATTCTCTTAAAATAGTTGATCGATTAGAAAGTAATGAAACCTTATATCGTATAACAAAAATTGAAAAGCTAATTACTTTTTTGATTATGAGTTTTATATTAATTATTCTTTCTTTAAATTTTATTGGTTCATTATCAATGCATGTAATTGAAAAAATGAATGATCTAGTAATTTTAAGAAATATTGGTTTTTCATCATTTGATATACAAAAATTATATATTCTAATTGGCTCTATACAAGGTTTGATTGGAGGCGTTTTTGGGTTATTAATAGGTTTGCTGATTTGTCTGATACAAAAACAATTTGGATTGATTAAAATGCCTGGAAATGGTACTTTTGTAATACAAGATTATCCCATTGTAATTAAAATATCTGATGTAGTAATGATTTTATTATTATTGGTTGTTATATCTTTTATAGCGAGTATTTTTCCAGCATTAAAAGCAAAAGAGAATATAAATAATCTAGAAAAATGAAAATAGTAGTTCTTTCAGGAGCTGGTATAAGTGCCGAATCTGGCATTTCTACATTTAGAGATCAAAATGGACTATGGGAGAATCATGATATTATGGACGTTGCATCTATTTCGGGCTGGCATAAAAATCCTGAATTGGTATTAGATTTTTATAATAAACGAAGAGCGCAGCTTTTTGAGGTGAATCCAAACGCTGCTCATCATGAAATTGCAAATTGGGAAAAACAGCATGATGTAGTTGTAATAACTCAAAATGTAGATGATTTGCATGAAAGAGCTGGAAGTAAACGGGTATTTCATTTACATGGTGAATTGCGAAAAGCTAGAAGTGAATATAATGAGAATTTAGTTTATAATTGCCTTGAAGATATACATTTAGGAGATTTGGCAGAGGATGGTTGTCAATTGCGCCCAGATATTGTTTGGTTTGGAGAAGATGTACCACTTATTTCTTTAGCAATGGATGAAGTTGCTACAGCGGATGTTCTTGTTGTTGTCGGAACCTCGTTACAGGTATATCCTGCCGCGGGACTCATTCATTATGCTCATAAAGCAAAAAAGAAATATATACTAGACCCACATTGTGGTGAATATAATGTTCCTAATGATTTTATGAAAATAGAAGCTACAGCCGTTGATGGTATTCAAAAGATTTTGTTTTAAAAAAAAATCCCAAAACAATAGTTTTGGGATTTTTATATTTATTGAAAATGGTATAAGTTTTTATGGCCAAATACCCATAGACTTATAATCGCTTCCTACTTTAGTGATAGCTAGTACAAATGCAGCCGTTCTCATATCGTATTGGCAATTTGCATTTACCCATACATTTCTAATTTCTTCATAAGCTTTGTGCATAGTTTCAGACAATCCAGAGTTTACCAAATCTATCTCATCCGCACCTTTTGCAAGCATTTGTTTTTCTTTTTCGTCAATTTTTTTGCCAGTCATTTTTTCAAGCAATTCTCCTAAATATTGAAAATGCTCTTCTTCATGTTTTTTCTGAAGTCTACCAAATCTTACGTGTGATAAGTTTTTCAACCATTCAAAGTAAGATACCGTTACACCACCCGCATTCAAGAAAATATCAGGGATAATCATTACTCCTTTTTCAAACAAATAATCAGATGCTTGAGCCGTTACTGGACCATTTGCAGCCTCACCTATTACTTTTGCTTTGATATTAGCCATATTGGCTACAGTAATTTGATTTTCCAATGCCGCTGGTATCAAAATGTCGCATTCCATTTCCAATGCATCGCCACTTTTATCCAAATTTTTAGCACCCGGGAAGTTCAATATAGAACCCGTAGCTTTTCTATGAGCAAATACTGCTTTTACGTCCAATCCATTTTCATTGTAGATAGCACCTTCGTATTCTGCAATAGAAATAACTTTACAGCCATATTCTTGCATAAATAATGCAGAGTAATATCCTACGTTTCCTAGTCCTTGAACTACAACAGTTTTGCCTTCTAAGCCCGGAGTTAATCCTAGTTTTTTCATATCTTCTTCATACGAAAATACTTCTCTTAATCCAAAAGCAACGCCTCTTCCTGTAGCTTCTGTTCTACCATTTACACCACCTAATGATACAGGTTTTCCGGTTACACAGCCCAATCCATCTATCATTCCATTGTTCATAGTCATGTAGGTGTCTACAATCCACGCCATTTCGCGCTCTCCCGATCCATAATCAGGTGCAGGAACGTCCAAGCCTGGGCCAATGA
>CAZUUI010000250.1:0-1345 GCA_964622955.1 uncultured Chitinophagaceae bacterium
TGTAGAAAATAAAAATGCTCTACCGCAGATAGCGTCTTTTCCTAGAATCAACAAAATTGGGACAAAATCCATCTTGTATGGCACATGGTATCCCGATAGAAAAATAAGATTTTGGCAAAAAAATCAAGCGCAATGGGCGGGAACTACGCCACACGAACATTTAGCATTTTCAAAAGATATAATTGAGTCCAAACTAAAATTTCCCATAATGCATCAAGCATATTTGGATACGGATTCTTTGTGGCAAAAATCTCAAAAATATGCAACACTTGCTGCACACGGACTTTCAAAAAAATCATTTTTAAGTATAGTTATCTCTTTGGTTTTCAGCCCAACGATTAAATTTATTAAAGGATACTTGCTAAAAAAAGGATTTTTGAATGGAAAAATGGGCTTTTTAATTGAATTTACTATTTTTGTAGAAACTTTTTCCAAATATTATCAAGCGGCAATTATCAAATTAGGCAAAAAAAATAATACATGACTATTCAATCTTCTCCTTCTCTTTTCAAGCGAATCATGCGTTTTATTGGCAAATCGATAAAATGGTTTTTTATATTAAGTGTGGTTTCGGTAATAGTTTTCAAATGGCTTCCTGTACCTATTACACCCTTGATGATATGGAGTTTGCCAAAACAAATGCTCAATTCCGAACGAAAACTTCGACTGAAAAAAGATTGGGAAAGTATCGATAATATTTCGCCCCATCTTCAACTAGCGGTGGTATGCTCCGAAGATCAAAATTTCTTGAAACACAATGGATTTGACCTAGTAGCCATCAAAAAAGCTTTGCGAAACAACGAACGTGGGCGTAAGATAAAAGGCGGAAGCACTATTTCCCAGCAAACCGCAAAAAATGTGTTTTTGCTGCCTACCCGAAGTTATATCCGAAAAGCATTTGAGGTGTATTTTACGTTTTTGATAGAGCTTTTTTGGTCCAAAGAGCGCATTCTTGAAGTCTACCTCAATGTCATAGAATTTGGCGATGGTATCTATGGTGCCGAAGCAGCCTCGCTTCATTTTTTTAATAAATCGGCCAAAAACTTGAGTAAAGAACAAGCCGCATTACTAGCATCGGTACTTCCCAACCCTATCAAATACAAAGCCGACAATCCTTCCAGTTTTATCAATAGACGCAAACGATGGGTGGTAAGACAAATGAATATGTGGGGCAATCATTTGCCGATGGAGTAGGGATTGAAATAATATACGATATAATCTAATACAAATTCTCAATAAAGTACTTTTTTACTCTACTCTTGTCAGTAATGAAGAAGATTATTATTGGCTTGTTGAGCCCAAAGAACCCCTAGCTGTTAGCGGTTGTTTTTATTCTTTCAATTCT
>CAZUUI010000250.1:1355-3140 GCA_964622955.1 uncultured Chitinophagaceae bacterium
CGAGAAACAAGATCATCATAAGTCCTCATTACCATTTGAACTCTTTCATTTTTTTGTATTTTCTCCGACAACGACCTGTTTTGTTTTATTAAAAGTTCTTCGCAATTAAAATACTCATATTTATGAACAAAACTTGAAGGTAACTAGAAATCTTACATTTTAATCGTCACACATTCTACCACCGAGACTAGAAACATTAAAATCCACTTTCAGAAAGTCGCCCCAAGACATCGCTTGGTTTTCAATTTCAATAGTACCATCTCCATATAATATCATGTGGTAGGTATTCATTACATGCGAAATCGTAATTTTCCAACTATTAATGGTTAATTTTTCAATTGAATATCTCAGATGATTATCATGTTTAGCATTTTTTAATCTTATATCGAGAGAAGGCTCGCTTTTTTCGGAGGGCTGGTAAATATGCATTAAGTTGTTTATATTCGGGAAAATTTGTTTGAGCATAGCCATATTTACCCAATCTCTGAGTTCTATATTGATATATTTTTCACCATATTCAAAATCAAAATCAGGCAATTTTAGATTTAATTGAGCTAGCCCAGCCAATAATTCTTTGCTAAAACTAGAGGTGATTTGATTGGTTTTAAGATCTCTGAAATGAGATTCAACGAGTCTTATATTTAATACAGGATTATTTACATTTGTATTGATAATCCAATTGGTAAAGTTGGGAGCCAGTCGTTTCATTTGCCATATAATAGCCGCAAATGTGTCTATTTCTGATTTTGATTTTCGCAATGGATTGGGAGCATATAAAAGGCGGTTTAAGTTCGTATAGGCTGTAGAAACAAAGTTATGTTTTTCGTTAGCGTTCAACATTGAGAATTTATCAAAAAAAGAAGATTTTTTTTCTGGCTTTTGAATCCAAACACCATTGTCATAAAGCGCTTCATAGCTAATTGTTTTATTTTTATATACTTTATATGCGCCATGTCTTACACCATTGATGTAGTTGATATCCACGATGACCTGACCGGTAGAATCCAATTCTTGAAAATGTCCATTTATTTTTCCATCCAGCAATTTTATTGCTCTAATTTTTATACCATTTGAAGTATATTCTTCTATAAACTGTTCTCTATTTTTACGGATATCTACATAACTCAAATTTCCATTTTCATAATATTTTTGCTGTGTAAACGAATTGACAAATTCACTTTTTGTAAGTTCCACAACTTCTTTAAGATTGCCGTTGGAATACCACTCTTTATTGGATGTAATTTTGTTGTTATTATAGGAATAATTTCTTTTTAATGTCTTTTCGCGTCCCGATTCATACCATTCCTGATACGTCGTATCGGCACCTTTGGTATGATTCATATAAGATTTTATTTGTCCGTTTGGATACCAAAAGGTTTCTTTTCCATGGTCTAGTTTGAGGTTGATCAATTCTTGTTCATGAATCAAAACGCCCTTTTCCGACCATTCCTTTAATTTCCCAATTCCATTATCATCAAAATGAAATTGAAGCATTAGCCTTCCCTTTTCCGACCATACTTCCTTTTGTGCTTGAAAAGTATATTTACCATTGTTATTATATCTAGATTTTTGTGCTGAACAATCAGGGGTATCACTCAATCCGCCAAACGCAGCAAAGCTACTTTCCTGACAATATCGTTGGTTGCGGTGAGGAAAGCGGTCTCACTTTTCCAAGCTTTGAGAAAATTGCGCATGCGTATGGGATCCCTTTCCGTAGGATTGATCATCTTTCTGAGATGAAGGAAAAGATTCTGACCACTTTGGAATCTGATGGGCCACAGTTTT
>CAZUUI010000251.1:0-3104 GCA_964622955.1 uncultured Chitinophagaceae bacterium
TACATATAGTAGCATCGCAAGGATTGGATACGTATTTTGAGCCAAAGAAAATTGACCGTTTTTCGTATGCAAAAGTTGATCGTGATATCAGTTCTATTTAGATGATTAACCCAAAAATAAACTTAGTATGGATAAAAAGAGATCTGAGACTTCAAGATCATAAACCTCTTTTTTTGGCAGAACAAGAGCCTTTGCCATATCTTATACTATTTATTTTAGAACCTGAAATGGTAGCGGCGCCTGACACTTCAATTCGACATCTACGATTTCAATTTCAGTCGTTGAATTTGATGAAAAGTCAATTAAAGGAAAAAGGTCAAAAAATTCATATTGTGTATGGCAATGTTCTAGATATTTTTGATCATTTAATACAACATTTTGAGATTCAAAAGGTGTTTTCATATCAAGAATCTGGAGTCCAATGGACGTATGGTCGCGATATAGCGCTTAACAAAAAATTGAAAACAAATAAAATTCAATGGACTGAATGTCCACGAGATGGAATCCTTAGAGGCATCAAAAATAGAGAACAATGGGATAAAAAATGGTATGAAACCATGCATACACCTTTGATTCAAAATTATTTTTCTCCAAATAAATCAGTGGATTGGGCTCACGATTTTCTTATTCCAGATTCATTAAAAGAAGCATCTGAACAATCCATATCGGATATGCAACCCGGCGGAAGTGTATTTGGTTGGAAATATCTAAAATCCTTTGTGGATGAACGTCATAGACTCTATAGCAAATCGATTTCAAAACCCAATGAAAGTCGAATGCATTGTTCAAGACTATCGCCTTATATTTCATGGGGAAATCTATCGATTAGACAAGTGTATCAATATGTTAATTCTCAAAAAAACAATCAAAAAAACAAATTTGCCATAGAAAATTTCCTACAAAGACTTCGCTGGCATTGTCATTTTATACAAAAATTTGAGATGGATGTATCCTACGAATATGAATGCTTAAATAAAGCCTACGAATCTATAGATTATTCTAGAAATGAAACGTATATAAATGCTTGGAAAACGGGACAAACAGGCATTCCTATTATCGATGCCAATATGCGATGCCTCATAGCCACAGGATGGATCAACTTCCGTATGAGAGCCCTTTTGGTCTCATTTTTTGTTCATATCTTAGGACAAAATTGGAAATGGAGCGTGTATCACCTAGCACAATTATTTTTGGACTACGAACCGGGAATACATTATCCTCAGTTCCAAATGCAAGCGGGAACTACGGGCATCAATACCATTAGAATGTACAATCCCATCAAAAATTCCTTAGAACACGATTCGGAAGGCATTTTTATAAAAAAATGGGTTCCTGAACTTTCTCAAGTGCCCAAAGAATGGATTCACACACCTTGGAAATTGACGGCTATAGAACAGATGAGTTATTCATGTGTCATAGGCGAACAATATCCTAGACCTATAATCGATATTGAAAATTATGACAAAACCATCATCAATACACTTTGGAGCCTAAGAAAAAATGAAGATACAAAGACATTTTCAAAAGAAATTATTAAAAAACATACTAGAAATCGTAAGAAAAAATGAAAAAATCACAACTTCCAGAGAAAATTTGCGTTATTTGTTTGCGACCTTTTACTTGGCGAAAAAAATGGGAAAAAGTCTGGGATGAAGTCAAGTATTGTAGCGATGCTTGTAGAAGCAAAAGATCGAAAATTCAAATAAAAGAACATTAATTAATATTCATACATATATTTAATAATCTGATACGGATAAATTTCATAGTAGACGTTGTCTTCATTTATAGTATATCCTTTTTGAAAGAATTGTTTTGCTTTTTGGAAACAGTCTTCTGCGGGTTCTTTTTCTTTTAAAAACTTATAAATCAAGGATTTGTAATACCACGCATCCGAAAATTGGGGATATACTCCAATAGTGGCATTGAAAGCATTGAGCGATTCGGAATAATTATCTTTTTCCATTAGGATAATTCCTTTGTAGAAATATTCCATATAATGCGCCTTTTTAAATGATTTTTCATCACGCAAAATACTAATTTCGATAAACGACAAAGCACTATCTAATTGATTTAATTGAAGATAACATAAAGCCCGATAGAAATCAAACGAATGGTCCATCACTCTATAATTCCAATATTTTTTATCAATAGCATTGAAATCATCCAATGCGGCTCTATAAGATTTCATAAAGATACATTTCATAAATGCCCGATACGGATGCCAATGAAACTCTTTGTCATATTTAACAGCAGAATCCAAATAAGGAAGTGCAATTTCATATTTTTTTTGTTTGAACAATGGCATCGCTTTTTGCTGCCAAGCATACGCATTTTTTGGGTCAATTTTGATAATGCTATCCAATATTTTTTGCCTTTTGGCTGAATACGTATAAGTACTAAAAGCTCTAAGAAATAAAGAATCAACTGTTTTTGAATTTTCTTGAGCCAAAAGTAAGTGACTAAAGGTAAAGCATACTCCAATTGTTATGAGTAATTTTATGTTCATTTTCAATGTATTTATCTGCAAAAATATATTCTTTTAAGGTTTGAGTTTTATAAAAACAATTCTTTTTTATATTTTTAACAAAATCGTAAAACATTTTACAACTTTTAAGTATGTTTTAGAAATTAATAGCATTACTTTTGTAAAAATATAAGTTTATGACACGCAAATTCACCCAACTATTCCAAAACCTAAGTATCATTTTTAAAAAATATACATTAGTTTTAGCCAGTTCGCTATCTATGGCTATTACAGCTATAATATTAATTGAAGATAAAAATATTTCAGATGCCTCAGAATTAATTTTAGTTAAAATATTAATAACTTCTGCGCTAGGGATTTCATTATTTTTTGGATTGTATATGTTTTCACAGCGATATGGCAAGCGTTTTGTTTATGAAGCGATAGGATTCATTTTATTAGGTGTATTTTATTTCCTCTTGCCACATCAAAAAGACAACTGGAATGTGATTCAAATCATAATGATATTTTCATCTGCAGTTTTGACTCATTTATTTGTGGCATTTGCTCCGTTTTGGAACACCAACGAAGAAGCTCCATTTTGGCATTACAACAAAAGTTTGTTTATAGGGTTGGTGCA
>CAZUUI010000252.1:0-3099 GCA_964622955.1 uncultured Chitinophagaceae bacterium
ACCTCGCTTCAGAACATCATTGACGAAATCGTGGGCCTTTACCTGTCCACCCTGTACAAGCTAAAATTCCTCGCATAAGGAGCCAACATGGAACTCTTGAACCCCCTGTCCAAAGCGGACTTCCCCGCCCAGTCTGTCTCGTACACGGGCACTGCTGGCTCCACGACCGGCTGGAACGCTGGTCCTGAAGGCGTCATGGTTTGGTCTGACCAGCCCTGTTACGTCGAAGTCGGTGAAGGTGCTGTCGCCACGACTGCCAGCACTCCCATTCCCGCATACACCCCGATTCCGTTCAAAGTGCCCACCAAGACTTCTGGTGTGTGGCGCGTGAGCGCAATTCAGTTGTCCGCAGGCGGCACGGTGTATGCCAAGCCGATGAACACGAAATGAGCTTCATTGCTGCCCGCAATGCAGTGGCTGTCGGCCTTGGTGGCATCATTTCGCTCTTTGGTGGCCGCGCTTCTGAGGTGGCTCAGAGCAACCTTCTCTGTGAAAACGGAGACAACCTCGTCCAAGAGGACGGTGGCCTCATTTTGATGGAGTAATTCAATGTCGGTCAGTCTTTCTCCTATCGCCGGTGCAGGCTGGCAGTTTTTTGACAACAACAGCAATCCGTTGTCTGGTGGAAAACTTTACACCTATGAGGCGGGAACCACTATGCCCGAGGCAACGTACACCACCTCGTCGGGCAGCACTGCGCACACCAACCCAATTGTGCTTGACTCTGCTGGTCGTGTTTCGGGCAGCAGTGAAGTGTGGTTGACCGATGGTCAGCCGTACAAGTTCATCCTGAAAACAAGTGCGGATGTTCAGTTGTGGAGTGCCGACAATGTTTCCGGCATCAACGATTTCAGTAGTTTGCAGCCGATCATTTACAACAGCACTGGTGATGGTGCGAATGTCGCGTTCACGCTTGCAAGTGCGCCAACCAGTGAAAACACGGCTCAGGTTTACATCAACGGCGTGTACCAGCAAAAAAACACATACTCCGTTTCAGGTGTGACTTTGACTTTTTCCGAAGCACCACCAATCAACTCCACAATCGAAGTTTCATACTTCTAAGGACTGAACATGGCCGACTTAAAAATCTCCCAACTATCAGCGGCAACCGCCCTTGCTGGAACTGAAGTTGTTCCTGTTGTTCAAGGTGGTACTACAAAAAAGGCCACAATTAACCAAATTTTAGCCCCTGCTTCTGGAAAAGGTATCGACTTTTCCGCAGCGGGTGGTGATGTGTTGACAATGTATGACGAAGGCAACTGGACGCCAACTTGGAGTGGCGGAACGGTGACAGTGAATAACGCGAGATTCACCAGAGTCGGACGGGTTGTGACAATTTGCGCTGACTTGACGTTTGGGGTTTCTGCTGATGCAACGGACGCAACACTCACACTTCCTTTTAACGTCGATACAGTTTGGGGCGCTGGTTCAATTAATTACACAGACTATGGGACGTCTCTTGTTGTAAACATTGACCCAGCATCTGACAAACTTCTTTTCCGTGGAGCAACCAACGGCGGGAATCTTTTATCGATAAACATCGCAACAAAGCGTGTGATTTTTTCTGCGATGTACTTCGCATAAGGTGGTGAAATGTCGCTGACAAAAGTAACTTACTCAATGATCAAGGGCGCTGTTGTCAACGTCCTTGACTTTGGTGCAGACCCGTCAGGTGTGGCGGACAGCACACAAGCTATTCAAGACGCCATTGATTCGATTTCTGCTGGCGTTGTTTACCTACCCGCTGGCACGTACAAAACCACCAGCAAGATTGAGGCAAACAAGTCAGCCATCAATATCATTGGTGCTGGCACTGACGCAACTTACATCCGGCCAACATCTGCCGTTACAACAACTGCCATCGAGATCAACAACGGTAGCTGGAATGATGTGACAGAGGTTTACTCCTCCACAGGAACAAGCATCGGATCTTCTTCAATTCAAGACCTCACGTTAAGTGGTCAACTGACAACAAGTTGCACTGGTATTGTGTTCGCCCGTGCCACAAAACAATGCCACCTTACTCGCGTAAAAGTTGTTGGATTTTCTGTTGGCGCAAGAATGTATGGATCATATTATTCAAAAGTTAATAACTGCACTTTTGAATTTAATGATATTGGTATGTATTGCGATTATGAGCAAAACGATTTTGTGATATTTGAAACTGAATTTACGGACAGCACTATTGGGCATATTGAGTTCCAGGGTAACGCGAACTGTCGAAAAGTTACTATCTCTGGTGGTTCGTTCGATGGGATGCCTAGTTCTTGGGGTGCATACTTTAAATCCGTGCAAGACCTAACCATTCGTGACACTTATGTTGAGGTTTACGCATCACCCCCAACACCATCGGCAAGTTTCTTTTTGTTTGGTGCAAACGCAAACAGCATCACGATTGCGGACAATTTGTTCATTGCTCCAAGCGATACAAGTTACACCGGCACTTTTTTGGACATGGGCACCGGAACAGGCGTCGGTGCAGCTTATGCAACCGTCACGGGAAACCAGCAATACCAAGCCAGCGCTTGCAAGTTCATCGACACCACTGATTCCACCAATGTATTGATTGGAAACAATCAAAGCAACGCTCCAAGCATTATCGCAATTGGTGAGATTATTCCTTCTTACGAAAGCACAATCTCGTTCCCGCAATTGACTGGTGCAACAGAAAGCCGGTTGACTGTTTGCCACGTCAAAAAGCCATTTGTTATTCCTCGCGTGACGATCACGTTTGACACCAGTGCCAGTCTTGGAACTGCTGAACTGCGCATCATTCGTCAAGACACAAACACTGTTGTTTTGAACTACGTGCTCGGCTCTGTCACAGCAAACACACCAATCAATGCCGGATCAATCGGCGCAATGGCCGCAGGCACTGTCTTGCAGGCGTATCTTTACAAAGTTGGCGGCTCGTTTACGATCCCGTCATGCTCTGTGACAATTGAACAAGTTTGAAATCTTGACACCGCGCTTTCTGGGCGCATAATCTGAGAACTGTACCGGCCCAGTAGACCGGGGTTCCTACGGAACACGAAATGACTGAAGAAGTCCAAAACCTAGCGGAAGTTGACTCCGCGCCAGCCCCCGAGGTGACGGCCA
>CAZUUI010000253.1:0-3076 GCA_964622955.1 uncultured Chitinophagaceae bacterium
TAGCTATTTATATAAAAGTCTGTAACTTTAGAATTTAAGAGTTTATTTATATTTTAATTTAACCATATATTTTTTATGGTCGGTTTTTTCTTATTTAAATAAATAAGGAAAAGTTTTTTTAATATAATATAAATTCTATTTTTATGTCAAATACAAAATCAAATGCGCCTAGCAATGGGTTTAAAGGATTAATTGAAAATTTTTCAAGCGATATTACCTCGGGGTTTATCGTATTTTTATTAGCACTACCACTAAGTTTGGGAATAGCAAAAGCTTCTGATTTTCCACCAGTTATGGGGCTTATTACAGCAATTGTAGGTGGAATAGTAGTTAGTTTTTTTTCGGGTTCACAGCTGACTATCAAAGGACCCGCTGCAGGATTAATTGTAATTGTAGTAGGTGCTGTCAATGATTTTGGTGGCGGTGAGGCTGGATGGCATTTGGCACTAGGTGCAATTTTTGTCGCTAGTATAATACAAATACTTTTTGGGGTATTTAAATGGGGAAAGTTAGTTGATTTTTTTCCACTTTCTGCGGTTCACGGAATGCTTGCGGCTATTGGTTTTATTATAATTGTTAAGCAAATACCTGTATTATTGGATATCGACCCAACTCTTACAAAAGGAAAGTCCATTATCTCATTATTATCGTTAATACCTTCTTTTTTTCATCATTTAGATCCAAAGGCTTCATTGATTGGAGTAATTAGTCTTTGGATAATGATGAGTTGGAATCAATCAAAAATACCTTATTTATCAAAAATTCCAGCACCCTTGGTTGTTTTGCTTATTGCGGTGCCAGCCGAATTAATGCTTGACTTCCAGCATACCGAACCTGCTTATGCACTGGTTCATATTGGTAGTTTGATTGATAATATTCATATAAATGTAAGTTTTGATGGTATTAAACAGATTGGAATGTTTTCAAAATATGTAATAATGTTTGCGCTCGTAGGTACGCTTGAAAGTTTATTGACGGTAAAAGCAATAGATATTATGGATCCATACAAACGAAAATCCAATCCAAATAAAGATTTAATTGCTATTGGAGTTGGTAATTCCATTGCTACAATTTTTGGTGGATTGCCTATGATTTCGGAAGTAGCTCGTAGTTCGGCCAATGTTAATAATGGTGCCAAAACCCGATGGGCAAACTTTTTTCACGGTGTTTTTATTTTAATATTTGTTTTATTGGCTACCCATTGGATTGAATTAATCCCCAATACGGCATTGGCAGCTATGCTAATTACGGTAGGTATAAAACTTGCACACCCCAAGGAATTTATTCACATTTTTAAAATTGGGAAAGAACAATTAGCTATTTTTATAGTTACAATTATTTTTACATTGGTGGAGGATTTGTTGATTGGAATAGCTGCTGGAATGTTCTTAAAAGTTATTTTTCATTTGTATAATGGCGCTCCTATAAAATCTCTATTCAAAGCGCCTGCGGTAGTATCGTTCAACGACAATGAATATGTTCTTGAAATTGAAGAATCCGCAATTTTTACAAATTTTCTGGGAATAAAAAGTCGATTAGATGCTATTCCAAAAAATATGAAAGTAACTATAGATTTTTCTAAAGCAAAAGTCATTGATCATACCGTAATGGATAATATTACGTTGTTTCAATCAAAATATATGGATGAAGGTGGAATTGTTGAAATTAAAGGTTTGGAAAATCATCGATCCTTATCAAATCATCCTTTAAGCGCGAAAATTATAAAAAAATAACAATATGAAAAATCAAAAGCAATTTGGATTTAAAAAAGCATTTATAGTACGTCAGCTCAAACACTTGCTTGGAAGTATTATATTCATTTTTGCTTGGATAGGATTGGGTACTATTGGATACCACTACTTAGGTGAGCTAGAATGGGTAGATGCATTTGTAGATGCTTCAATGATTGGTAGTGGTATGGGACCTGTAAATCCTTTGCATACAAATACAGGTAAAATATTTGCATCACTTTATGCAATTTTTAGTGGCATTGTATTTATTACCAATATAGGAATTCTTTTTACTCCAATTGCTCATAAAATTTTTAAGAAAATGGATTTAGAGTAATAAAATAAAAAATATGTATAACGAACACGATATCATTCATCATTTAAAGCACTTTTTGCCTGCTCAGGCTCCGCTCAAAGACTTTATTCATCATAATACACTTCACGCTTTTCAGGACAAGACTTTTCATTTTGCGTTGAAAGATGCAAAAGAATCATTGGGTTACAAAACGTATTTATCCCTAAACGAATATCGAAAACGATTCAGACAAGGGCAAATTTCGGAGCAAATTATAGATAAAATTATTGCTAAAAAATATTCCGATAAAAACATTTCCTATTGGAAGTCAAGAATGTTTAATCGTTCTATCAATGAAGGTATAGACCCTAGATTAGGCATTATTCGTACAAAATGGACTACAGAGTATAATCTTGAAATTGACGACTTTGTGCATCCACTTCTTTTTCGAATTCTTTGTAGCTATTTGGATCAAGGAATCTCCATTTGGGATTTCCCTTCCGAAAATAGAAGTTTTATAGAAAATTTAAAACATTTGGAATCCAATACTTTTGCAAGCTTTTTTAAAACAAAAGAAGCTAAAAACAAACTATTTGAAAAAGGAAATTCTATCGAAAAAATGCTGCAAATTATTGTTGGCGACGAGGCTTATTTTGAGCCTTATTTAATCGATCAGCAATTTGCTCATCAAGGTTGGAGCGGTATGGTTTCGGCTATAGAAGACAATACAAGTACTTTGTTGGTAGCAAAGAAAATTTCTTTAAAAGATTTAATTTTCTTTGAATTATTACTAGAATATGATACAATCATTGATAGATTGGGAAAAAACTGGTCACCAATTGCTAATTCACTTCAAGATTCTGAAAAAGAAGCAATTAATAGCAAAACCAGTCAAGAGTTAAGCGAATTGGACGAAATTTTAATTTTATTTCAAGAATCCTTTGAATGGAGCTATTACGATACCGTTTTGAATGCTTTATCTTCTCAATCCATATCGGAAAATTCCGATAAAAAAAGTTTTCAAGCACTCTTTTGTATCGATGATAGAGAG
>CAZUUI010000254.1:0-3037 GCA_964622955.1 uncultured Chitinophagaceae bacterium
TATGGTGGAATTTAATAGCTTAATGGCATTGGACGAATCCGTAGTAATAACTATTGGTTCTTTTGATGGATTACACCTTGGGCACAAACAATTACTACAATTTTTAAAGCAAAAATCAAAAGAATTAAATGCCAAAAGTTTGGTTATTTCATTTTTGCCACATCCTCGTATTTTTTTCAATAGTCAAAAGGATTTTTTTCTACTAAATGATGCGTCAGAAAAAACAGAGCTTTTAGCGTCTATGGAAATGGATTATTTGATGCAATTGCCCTTTGATAAAGAGTTTGCGAGCCAAAGTGCTGAAGAATTTGTAAAAAAAATAATAGAAATATTGAAGCCCAAAGCGGTGATTTTGGGTTATGATCATAAGTTTGGAAAAAATAGAACTGGCTCAAAAGAAACGTTTGAAGCTTTGCATAAAACGTATAATAATTTTGAAATTTATAATTTTGAAGAGCAAAAATTTAGTTTTGACAAGATAGATTCTACTACAATACGAAATTGTATTAAAAAAGGTGAAATAGCCAATGCAAATCAATTATTAGGTTATGAATATCAGTTGATTGGAGAAATTATTGAAGGGAAAAAATTGGGACGCACCATACAATTTCCAACAGCAAATTTGGAGGTTTATGAAACAATGAAACTCATTCCAATGAATGGCGTATACCAAACTTCGATATTCGTAAAAGGAAAATGGCATAGAGCAATTACCAATATCGGAAATCGTCCAACCGTCTCAGGAATAGGAATTACTGTAGAAACTCATATTTTTGATTTTGATGAATCGATATATGGTGAAAAAGTGGTTTTGAAATTTCAAAATTTTATAAGACCTGAACAAAAATTTGAATCGTTGGATGCATTAAAAGCTCAAATTCAAAAAGATATTAAGCAAATAAAAGATTAGATTTTATTTCCATTAAAAAAACTAACGATATCCATTTCTTTCTTTCCTTCAGGTTGGATAGCCGTTATATGAAAAAATCCATCGTTGCAATTTAGTTTTAAAAATGTTTTTTCATCTGAAGTGATTAGATCAGAACTTTTAGTAGTGTTTGAAATTTCCGCATAGCCATTTTTTATGATATATTTTTTATCTTTATAAGTAAAATAAGGCTTGTAAACAGGTATTAATCCACGTACTAAATTTTCGATATTGGTACAAGATTCAAAATTTTGAATATGAAGCAGTTCTTTGTCAATTTTTGGTGCGGGTTTGTCGTTTGAAGAAAATTGCTGCGGTAAAGCATTAATGGTTCCTTTTTCCAAATCTTCTATCGTCTTAAGTACCAAATCGGCTCCGATAACTTTTAGTTTTGAATACAATGTCCCAAAGTTATCTTCTTTTTGAATATCAATTTTGGATTGATAGATCAAATCGCCTTTGTCTATTTCAGAATTGATAAAAAAGGTTGTTACCCCTGTTTCTTTTTCACCATTAATCAATGCCCAATTGATAGGCGCTGCGCCACGATAATTGGGTAGGAGAGAGCCGTGTAGATTGAATGTGCCGTGTGTAGGCATACTCCAGATAATTTCGGGCATCATACGAAAAGCCACTACTACGGCTACGTCAATATTCAAACTGCGGTATTGTTCTACAAATTCTGGTGCTTTCATTTTTTCAGGCTGTAAAATAGTCAATTGTTGACTCAGCGCATATTTTTTTACATCGGATTCATTCATTTGCAATCCTCTTCCCGAAGGCTTATCAGGTGCAGTAATTACCGCTACAACATTCTTATGATTCTCAACCAATCGTTTCAAACTTTCTGTAGCAAAATCAGGTGTTCCAAAAAAAGCAATTCTCATATTCAATATTATCTTTGATAATTTATTAAGTCAAAATTAATAAGCAAAGGTATGTATATTTTTTGTTTTGATAGGTATTATGTAGAATTGTTCGAGTGATAGTTTTCAATGATTAAATTCTTTTAGCAGTCTATAACTTTTTTCGGTAGCTTGTTCTATTTGATGAAAATTATAACATAATGTTATAAAAATAATTAAAAATGAACAAGTTATAATAATTTTTTTTGCTAATAAATTTTTAGTACAATTGAAAAAATAGTAAAAAAGTGTTGCCAATCCAAAATTTTGAATATAAAGAGGTATATAACCTCTTCCAAGGTAAAGTTCAGTTTGATATTTTGCCGATACCGCTATAAGTATTGGGGGCGAGAGCCATAGAATCAATCCTACTACAAGTATTATAATCGATGGTTTTATAGGTAAATTTTTAAAATAATCAAATTCCTTTTTAGCAATATAGTAAAATAATGAAATTAATGCAACAAAAAACAACCAATGTGTTTTGATTTCATGAAATAGATTTAGTAGAATGTATTTTTGTTTATACAAATAGATTAAGGGGAGCGAAGAGGCGGTCTGAATTATATATGTTTTAATTATAGGTTTTATCTCTAAATTTGTCTGTAGCCCAATATAATTCATCTGAAAGTGCATCTGATATTTTAGAAATAATGACGCAGCAATGAAAAGAATTGTGAGGGTAATTACTTCTTTATTTAAAAATAATGCTTTTTTAATGTTTTTTGTTTTGAAATACGAAATAGACAAAAGAATTAATGGTGTAATAAAAGAAATTTCAATGATCATTAAAGCCAATAAAAAGCTTAAAACGGAGTATATTTTGTATTTAATAATTTGTGTTTCTATATAATTAATACAATTGATAGCGCTTAATGAAATAAACATAACCAAAAGAGGATACATACCATTGAAGGAATTAAACGCACAATGATATCCTATTTGAAATTGAAATAATGCAAAGAAGAGAATACTCCAAAGTAGAAAATCAAATTTTGGACTAAGTTTTTCTATGAGGGTTTTGAAGCTATAAAGTGCCATTATGTTTACAGTAATCAAATAAATTTTATATTGAAAAATACTTAGAAACATAGTAGTTGTTATGATTAGAGCAAACATCAAAGGAGTCAATCTTCCCTGAGCACCCCACGTCTTTGTCAACGAAATAAAAAAATCAAATGGTTGGTTAAGCAGTTCATGGTTA
>CAZUUI010000255.1:0-1901 GCA_964622955.1 uncultured Chitinophagaceae bacterium
ATTCGAACCTGTGACCTACTGCTTAGAAGGCAGTTGCTCTATCCAGCTGAGCTACCAAGTCGTTTTTTCTAACGAGGTGCAAAAATAATGTTTTTTTTCAAAAAGAAAAGAATTATTTATTTTTTTTGAGTAAATTTGCTAAAAATTAGAGTATATAATGGAGAAATTTATTGATTTTCAAGGCAAAAAATTCTTTTATAAATATCATGCCAAACCCGAAAACAACATAGTTATAGCTATGATTCATGGATTGGGGGAGCATATAGGACGCTATGACGAATGGGCGGCAAAATTTCAAGAATATAATTACGCTTTTTGTGGATTTGACTTATACGGTCATGGGCAAAGCGACGGCAAAAGAGGCAGTATGCCTAGTATGGATTTTCTATTTGATAGCATTGATTGTTTTGTTGAAAATCTTGAAAAAGAATTTGCAGGCAAACCTATAGTCCTCTATGGTCATAGTATGGGTGGAAATATTGTAGCCAATTATATGATTAAACGAAAACCTCAAATTGCAGGAGTCATCCTTACGTCCCCTTGGCTTCTACTTGCCGAAAAACCTCCTTTTTTCCAATTTTTATTAGCAAAATTAATGATAAAAATTTATCCAAACTATGGCGACAAAACAGGATTGGATGCCAATCTTATCAGTAGCATTCCCGAGGAAGTAGCCAAATATAAAGCCGATAAACTTGTCCATGGCAGCATTACACCTGGTCTATTTGTTCCCTTATATTTTCTGGGCGAAAGTGCTATAAAGCACGCAAACAAAATCAAGAATATTCCTATTTTTATAGCACATGGAACCGATGATAAACTCACTAGCTTCATAGGCTCAGAAGCATTTGCAAAAAACAATTCAAACACAACTTTTAAATTTTTTGAAAATGCAAGACATGAATTGCATCATGACTTTTGCGCTCAAGAGTTATTTGAAAATCAATTGGATTGGTTGAGTGCTAATGTAAAGTATCGTTAACCCCAAATTCGTTTTAGAATTTTTCGAAGTAAAAAAAAGACTTAGCTAGACAAAAACATTAATAATACTAATTGCAAATATAAATAATTCTTATATTTGCAACATGAAGTTTAAAAATGGACTTGCTGGAATTTTTACAATATTGTTATTCTTTTTTATAGCAATGCAAATTTGTGTTCAAAAATTCAATACCATTATGACCGAAGATTCTGAAACTGAAACAGAATCATACAAACAGATGGAATCCGAATTCATATTTATTTCATTAACAAATATGGAAAAAGAAAACATAGAAATTTCACTATTACAAATCAAGAATTATAATAATTATGTGTTAAACATAAAAAACAACCTATACGCATCGGTTCAAAGTCCGCCTCCAGAATATTTGTAATATTAATTTTTTTGTCAAATCGCCTTGACAATTCCATCCTTTAATTAATTTTATAAACATTTTATAATGAAAACTTTAGATAAATTCAAACAAGAATCTTTGACGCCAGAGATGGCATTAGAAATATTAAAAAGCGGAAATGAACGTTTCCAAAACAATTTAAAAACACATCGCAATCTTTTGGAACAAGTCAATCATACCAGTGATGGACAATGGCCTTTTGCGTGCATACTTAGTTGTATTGACAGTAGAACTTCTGCTGAGCTAATTTTTGACCAAGGATTAGGCGATATATTCTCAATTCGTATAGCAGGAAATATAGTCAATACCGATATTATTGGCAGTATGGAATTTGCCTGTAAAGTGGCTGGATCAAAATTAATAGTAGTACTTGGCCATACAAAATGTGGCGCCATTAAAGGAGCCTGCGACCACGTAGAAATGGGGAATTTAACAGAATTGCTTGCAAAAATTCAACCTGCTATCTATGAAGAAAGAACCGTAAAAGAAGTTGAACTTAGAACT
>CAZUUI010000255.1:1911-2612 GCA_964622955.1 uncultured Chitinophagaceae bacterium
AAAAATCAAGATTTTGTAGAAAAAGTAGCAGAACTCAATGTTAAAAGAACACTAAATTCAATTGTGGAGCGTAGTTTTATCCTCGAGCATATGATTGAAAAAAAGAAAATTGGTATTGTGGGTGCTATGTACGATGTAGAAACAGGTAAAGTAGAATTCTATGACCAAACACTTTATCCTTTTTTCGAGGATAACAACTTCTAAAATTAAAAAATAAAAAAAATATGATTGAAAAATATAAAAATGACCTATCTGCGGGACTAGTAGTTTATTTAGTAGCTTTACCTCTTTGTTTAGGAATAGCTAGCGCATCTACTGGACGTCCCGATTTGCTTTTCTCAGGCATCATTGCTGGAATCATTGGAGGAATCGCAGTTGGCTTCTTCAGTGGATCTAACCTTGGGGTTTCAGGACCTGCCGCAGGATTGGTTACGATTGTAGCGGGTGGTATTTCCAAATTAGGAAGTTTTGAGGCTTTTTTACTTGCTGTACTTATTTCAGGTATCATTCAATGGATAGCAGGCTATCTCAAAGCGGGTATTATAGGGCATTATTTCCCCTCATCGGTTATCAAAGGGATGCTGGCAGCCATAGGCATTATTCTTATTTTGAAGCAAATTCCACACGCATTAGGCTTTGACAAAGACCTTATGGGCGACGAAGCCTTCCAGCAGCTAGATGGACACAATACATTCACCGAA
>CAZUUI010000255.1:2622-3017 GCA_964622955.1 uncultured Chitinophagaceae bacterium
CAATGTTGTCATTGAAGCCATTTTTTACTCAAATACCGAATTGTTTTTTGCTTTTCAATACAATTCCACAGGTGCAATAATTATTTCAATAGTATCCATTTTATTACTATTATTATTTGAACAGTCATTTATCAAAAAAATAAAAGCATTGAATATACTTCCTGCATCACTTTTTGTGGTAATTTTAGGCTTTGTAATCAATGAGATATTCAAAACAAATTTCCCTCAATGGGCGCTTACGAGCGAACATTTGGTTCAGCTTCCTGTAGTCAATTCAATGGAAACATTCAGAAACTTAGTCACGTTCCCAGATTTTTCTGCCTTGAAAAATATTAACGTATACGAAGTGGCTCTTACGTTGGCATTGGTTGCATCTATCGAATCGTTGCTCTCTG
>CAZUUI010000256.1:0-3003 GCA_964622955.1 uncultured Chitinophagaceae bacterium
AAGAATATAAAAATGACAAAAAAGGCAAGATTTACCCATATATTAGTAGAGAAATCATGGAGGAAATCACTGCTCAATCCTAAGAATGTAAACGGTAAACTAAATAAGAAATACACCAAAAATATAGCAAATCCATATAAAATGGCATTTCGAGTTCCTTTTTTCTTGTTTTCGGCACTACCTTTTAGGAAAAAACTCATAGTCATCGGAATCATAGGAAAAGTACAAGGGAAGAATAATGCTAAAAATCCACCTGCAATCCCCGCCAAAAATGCTGTCCATACGTTTAAGACATCTTCTTTTTTGCTACAATCGGCTAATGTTTTTCCAAAAATGCCATATTCGCTTATCTCTTCCTCTACAGGAGCCACGGTTGTTGCGGCCTCAGGAGTAGTTTGAGCTACGGTGTCAGTACTGGCGGCTACTTGTGCAGTTGTATCTTCTTTTGCTGTTTCTCCAAAAGCAACTATTTTGCTTGAAAATTCTTCGGAATTAGGTGGAAGACAGCTGTGTTCGTCACAGATTTGATATTCTACACTCGCCTTGATATCACTCGGTTTTGTATAGCTTATTTTCTGAACAAAACGAACTGTTCCTTCAAAAAAATGTAAGTCGCCATCGTAGCCTTCTTCTTTTTTCGTAATTTTTTTACCAATTTCTTTAGGTTTTCCTATAGCTTTTACACCATTTCCCTGAATGGTAAAGGTAGGTGGAATCAACATCTCATCTCCGGGATTTATACTCCAAATATGCCAGTGTGGATCCAAAACGGCTTTGAAAGTAACCTCCGCTTCTTTTTCCGAAATAGTTTTTGTAGAAATTTGCCATTTGATATGTTTTGGCATTTGGGCATTTACAACAATTGTAAATAATGAAAGGAGAATCAATAACGATTTTTTCATGTGAATATTTTTAATTTTTATATTAAACTTACAATTTTACTAAATATTTGACAAAAGGGACTATTTTTCTAAAATTTAACTAAAGCTAGTGCCACATCCACAAGTTGTTTTTGCATTGGGATTGGTATAGATAAAACCTCTATTGTTTAGCCCATTTTCATAGTCTATCTTGAGGTCATTGATGAGCGCCGCTTGGGTTTTGTCTATCAATATTTGAAATCCATCGATAGGCGATTCAATGTCATTTTCGGTCTTAGTGTCAAATTCAAAAATATATTGAAATCCCGAACATCCACCATTTTTCACACCAATTCGCAATTGTTTTTCAGCTGATTCATTTGCTATGAGTTTATGAATTTGCTTTACCGCAGAAGGTGAAAATTTAACGATATTGCCTTTATATTCCATATTGATAGGTCTAATTTTTAAAAAAATGCTCAAACTATAAACGAAAATTTGTTATTTTGCGTTCCAAAAATATATATTTTTTAATATGAGTAATGAAAGTTTTATCGATTTAATCAAATATTTCATCCCGTTGATAGCCTTTTTGGGCTTGACGTATCTGTTTCTCGAACATTGGAAAAAACAAGAAATGGCTCGATTCAAAATGCAAATGAACCGAGAATACAAATCCTTAATTTTGCCTACACGAGTGCAAGCCTACGAGCGTATGGTGCTTTTTTTGGAGCGTATATCGCCCAATAATCTTGTAACGAGGCTCAATGACAGCTCGTATACCGCCAATGAATTTAAATATGTATTGACCAAAGAAATTTCGGATGAATTTGAACATAATCTGTCGCAGCAATTGTATATTTCTTCCAAAACTTGGCGAATGATTACCTTGGCAAAAGACCAAACGATTCAGCTCATTTTGCAGACATCTTCTTCACTTTCGGCCGATGCCAAGTCAAAAGATTTGGCCATAGCTATCCTCAATCAAACCATTACAGATAAAGGAAATATGCCTACAAGCGAAGCAATTGAATTGTTAAAAACCGATTTTTTTGACCTGATGGCCGGTCGTTAGATTTTTATAAAAAAAGAAAAATGAAATACATTGTAGGGATTATTATCCTATTTTTAACGTCTTGTGGGACTAAGAATTATTATACAAAACAAGTTGCCTGTCAAAGCAGCAAGGTAGATAATGCTAGGTATGCCGCAGATTCGCAGGTAGTAAGATTTTTAGCGCCTTATAAAAACGAGCTGGATGCTAAAATGAATATCAAAATAGCCGAAGTAAAAGAAGATTATACCAAAAAACAACCCGAATGTTTGCTAGGAAATTGGATGGCAGACGCTATAAAATGGCATTTGGATAGTGTAGAGCATATACAAGTAGATTTTGCGTGTCTCAATTTTGGAGGTATCAGAATCCCTAAACTGCCAAAAGGCGATGTATCGCTTCGTATGATCTATGAATTAATGCCCTTTGACAATACCATAGCTATCGTATCGCTGGACAGTGCTGGGATGCAGACAACATTTGAAAAATTATCGGGGCATAGAGGATGGCCTATATCTCGTGGTGCCAAAGTATCCTTTACCCAATCCAAAAACAATTTGGAATGGAACGTGCAAAAAACACATAAAGACAGTTTTTATATAGCCGTATCGGATTATGTAGCCACAGGAGGCGATAGAATGGATTTTTTCATCAAATACCCCAAAAAGCTATTGAGTATCAAGATTAGAGATATATTGATAGCCTACGCAAAACATCAAAAAATCTTATCCGCACAAATTGAAGGACGTGTGGTAATAGAAAAGGACGAGGAGAAATAAATAAACTTTTTTGTTTCAAAATATTTTTATATTTTTGTGAAATGAAAACAATGGTATTTTTTGGAGTCTTGTGTATATTTATTTCTTGCAAAAAAGAAGTTCTAACCACGCCTTATACCTGTTCTATTTATTCTTATGTTTTGTTTTATGAAAATGGCGATAAAGAATGGGTGCCATTAAAAAATAGTTTTTTTAACACCGCTTTGGAAGAAATCGAACCTTTAAAAAAATACAAGCTTTATTTATTTGGCAGTTCATTTAGAATTCGATTGGATAGAAATAATTATTTTAGAGATACCGCTTTGTTAAT
>CAZUUI010000257.1:0-2125 GCA_964622955.1 uncultured Chitinophagaceae bacterium
TTCGCAAGGATCGGGGTGAATAAAAATTTCTACTTCTTTATTGAAATGCGTATTGATGAGGCTATGTACTTCTTTCATTTCGTCGTGAACTTGTCTATTATTAAAATACCAAGGCAATGTCAAATGCGCATCCAAGTGAAAATTGCTTCCATATTTGATAATTCTCAAATTGTGAATATCTATCCAGTTCACTTTTCTGTTTTTCTCTAAATACTGAACCACTTCTTCCAAAATAGCGGTATCCGCTTTGTCCAAAATCCCTTCAATGGAGTCTTTTATTACCTTAAATCCACTGTATATGAGCATCAAACTGACAATAATAGCAATGAAATTATCCACCCATTTCCAATGAAATAAATAGACAAATAACAAGCCTAAAATAATGCCAAAAGAAATATAACCATCACTTTTTAGGTGTACGGCACTGCCTTTGAGTGCAGGAGAATTAGAGATTTCGCCTTTTTTTTGCGACCAAACGCCCAAGCCATAATTGGTAATACCCAAAATCAATATTATCGCTAAATCAATGCTATCAATACCTAAATTACGTGGCATATAAAAGCTTTGAACTACTTTAAAAATGCTATACACCCCTACCCCAAACAACATACTTCCTTCAAATCCCGCTGCCAAAAACTCTACTTTGCCGTGTCCATAAGGATGCAATATGTCGGCAGGCTTTGAAGCTAGATACAAACTAAACAAAGTAAAAACTCCCGCAATGATATTCACCAAACTTTCAAGTGCATCGGCAAGAATAGCATTAGACATAGAATGAAAATACACATAAAATTTGACGAGCGATACCGCTACACCAAAAATCAAAATATAAAATTGAAATCGTGTATTTTTCATTAAAATTGAATCAAATTGACATAATATTTTTTATTACACAAATATTAAAACATTTCAGTTGCATAGCCAATATAATTAAAAGGCGTAATCACCTTCAATTCTGCTTTAATAGTATCATTTATTGGCAATTCTTCAATAAAATTCTCAAAATCTTCAGGAGACGGTTTGTGATTTTTGCGTGTAAATTCTTTCAACAATTCATACGGTTTTTCTATCCCTTCTCTTCGCAATACATTTTGAATTCCTTCTGCTATCACCAACCAATTGTTGTATATATCCGCCGTGATTTTCTCTTCATTTATCAGCAATTTGTCCATACCTTTTTCCAAAGAATTTAGCGCAATCATTCCGTGAGCAAAAGGCACGCCAATATTTCTCAAAACAGTACTATCTGTCAAATCGCGTTGCAAACGAGATATAGGCAATTTGCTACTCAAAAACTCCAAAATTGCATTGGAATACATCAAATTTCCCTCTGCATTTTCAAAATCAATCGGATTGACTTTATGAGGCATTGCACTACTTCCCACTTCATTTTCTTTAATTTTTTGTTTGAAAAAATCAAATGAAATATAACTCCATACATCACGTGCCAAATCAATTAATATATTTTGTATACGTTTGGAATTATCCATAATGGCAGCCATTCCGTCATAATGCTCTATTTGTGTAGTAACTTGCTGACGTTCAAGCCCTAGCGAAGCCACAAATCGATTGGCAAATGTTACCCAATCCTTACTAGAAAACGTAACTTTGTGTGCATTTAAATTACCTGTAGCACCACCAAATTTTGCATAATGTGTTGCCTCTTTCAAATTTTTGATTTGCAACGCCAATCGGTGATAAAACACATAAAACTCTTTGCCCAAAGTAGTAGGCGTAGCGGGTTGTCCGTGCGTTTTGGCTATCATTGGCACTTGTTTCCACTCTTGACTTCGCAGTTCCAATTTGCTCATAAGATTTTCTATCTTTGGGATAAATTCCTGCTCCAGAAAACGCTTAAACATCAATGGAAACGACGTATTATTAATATCCTGCGATGTCAATCCAAAATGTATATATTCAAAATTGAATTGCAATTGCATCGCATTACATTGTTCTTTGATAAAATATTCTACGGCTTTTACGTCGTGGTTAGTAATTTTTTCAATAGCTTTTACCTTTTCGGCATCCGCTACTTGAAAGTTATTATAAATTGTACGCAATTTTGCTATATCTTCAGCATTAAAAGGTCCAAAACCATTGATATTCATAGTATTGAGTGCTATCA
>CAZUUI010000257.1:2135-2996 GCA_964622955.1 uncultured Chitinophagaceae bacterium
ATACTCTATTTCTATTTCTATACGAGTTTGAATCAATGCAAATTCGGAAAAATAATGCGATAAAGATGCGGTTTGTGAGGCATAGCGGCCATCAATTGGTGAAATACACTGCAAAGCGTTCATATATTATATTTTATTATTGTCTAATCGTTGTTTCAATCTCTTAAAAGTATTGTAAATATAGGTAGTATCGTCATAAATTCTCGAAATCATAATACTGCCTTCTATCTCAGCCACACTGCGCTCGGCCAGTTCTTCGGCTATTTTTTCATCGTATTTTTCGCTATACAATTTCTTTATGGCCTTAAAAAAATCATTAAAAAAAGCTTGAAGCAAAGGCGTAAATTCTTCCACCACCATAGCACTTTCTACACCCATATTGCCATACATTTTACCTGTATTTTTGTTTACAAATACTTTTTCGGTAGCGGCAAACATACGCTCCATTTTTTCGGTAGAACTCAAATTATCCAAATAAGCGATACTAAAAATTTCTTGATTAAAAAAAGTATGAATTGTCTCAATAACTTTTATCATCAAGGCTTCTTTGCTATTAAAATGGTGATATAAACTCCCTTTGAGCAATCCGCAAGACTCCGCGATATCAGCCATTGAGATATTGTGATACGTCTTTTGTCGGAATAATTTGATTGATTGTGCTATGATAAAATTTGCATCTACTTTCTGCTTCGCCACGTTATTTTTGAATAAAATTATGTTAAATATGACTGCAAAGATAAAACAAACGTTTGGTTTTAATTGATTTTTTATAGTTTATCAATTTTTACGAAAATACTTTGGAGCTATTCCTGTTGAAAATCCCGATTTCGGGGCTATTCGTTTCTATCTCCTTTTCAAATA
>CAZUUI010000258.1:0-2996 GCA_964622955.1 uncultured Chitinophagaceae bacterium
GATTATGATGCGTTATCTATGCTTAATATTTCGGCTACACAGGAGTTGTATCGAAAAATTGAAGCCTTAGAAAAACAAAATCAACAATTGCTTCAATTGCAATCTGGATTTGAAACACTAAAAGCAGAAATTCAAAACATAAAGAAAGATATGAATAAAGATCTTTCTCTGAAAAGTCATTAAGAAGTTTAATTTTTTATTTTATTTATGTTATGCCCTTGTCTAAAATTTTTAGCAAGGGTATTTTTATTTATTACACATCATAAAAAAACAAAGTAGAATAGATACAAGCTTTTTTCTTATATTTGCACTCAATTTTTTTTAGAAAATTAGTGCTAGATTATGTTTGAAAATTTACAGGACAAGTTAGAATCCGCGTTTAAAACCCTCAAAGGACAAGGAAAAATCACCGATATCAATGTAGCGGCTACGGTTAAGGAAATTCGTAGAGCCCTTGTAGATGCCGATGTGAGCTACAAAGTAGCTAAGGATTTTACGGATAAAGTGCGTACCGAAGCTATGGGCAAAGGAATTCTTACCGCAGTGTCTCCTGGTCAAATGATGGTGAAAATTATGAACGATTCCTTGACCGAATTGATGGGAAGTACGCAGTCTGATATTAATTTGACGGGAAAACCTTCCATTGTTTTGGTAGCTGGGCTTCAAGGTTCGGGAAAAACTACTTTTACGCACAAATTGGCCTATTTTCTTAAAAATAAAAAGAAACTCAATCCTATTATGGTGGCCTGCGACGTATATCGTCCTGCCGCTATGGAGCAGTTGAAAACCTTGGGAGAAAAAATTGGCGTTCCTGTTTTTATGGATATTGACAACAAAAATCCATTGGATATAGCCGAAAAAGCGTTGGCATTTGCAAAACAAAATAGCCATAATGTAGTGATTGTAGATACAGCGGGACGATTGGCTGTAGACGAAGCGATGATGAAAGAAATTTCAAATCTAAAAAAAGCATTGAATCCTTCCGAAACCCTTTTTGTAGTGGATAGTATGACAGGACAAGATGCGGTAAATACCGCCAAATCCTTCAACGATGCTATTAATTTTGATGGAGTAGTCCTTACAAAATTGGACGGGGATACACGTGGTGGAGCGGCTCTTACCATTCGTTATGTGGTAGAAAAACCTATTAAATTTATTTCACAAGGCGAAAAAGAAGATAGCCTAGACCTATTCTACCCCGATAGAATGGCCAATAGAATCCTAGGGATGGGAGATATTGTGTCCTTGGTAGAAAAAGCTCAAGAACAATTTGATGCTAAAAAAGCGGCTGAATTATCAAAGAAAATTGCTAAAAATAAGTTTGATTTTAATGATTTTATGGATCAATTAAATCAAATCAAAAAGATGGGAAATATCAAAGATATTCTCAAAATGATACCGGGAATGAGCTCGGCTATGAAAGATATTGATATTGATGAAACGGCTTTCAAAAAAATTGAAGTGCTCATACAAAGTATGACGCCAAAAGAAAGAGAAAATCCAGAAATATTAGATACAAGAAGGAAAAATCGAATTGCCAAAGGAAGTGGACAAGGCATTGAGCAGCTCAATCGTTTCTTGAAACAGTTTGAACAAATGCGAAAAATGATGCGTCAAATGCAAAATATGCAACCCGGAAGAAGGTAAATTTTAAAAAATAAATTTATTTTCTCAATAAAATAGTAAATTTGTAAACCAAAAAAATTAAAAATCAACATAATAATATAAATTGATCGTATGGCAGAAAGATTGAGCTTACCTAGAATGAGCGACACTATGGAAGAAGGTGTTATCGCAAATATATTGATAAAAGAAGGCGATGTAATCAAAGCGGGAACCGTAATAGCTGAGGTAGAAACCGATAAAGCTACTATGGATCTTGAAAGTTTTCAAGAAGGAACCGTATTGCACGTAGCTGCAAAAAAAGGAGATAGTATTCCTGTAAATGGGCTTATAGCTATTTTGGGAAAAAAAGGTGAGGATTTTCAAGCATTGTTAAGCGATGCCGCACCAGCCAAAACGGAAGCAGCTCCTGTAGCCGAAGAAAAAGCAACTCCAAAAGCTGAAGCCCCAAAAGTGGAAGCCGCTGTGGTTACAAATGCCGACAATCGCGTTAAAATTTCACCTTTGGCAAAGAAAATGGCTGAAGAAAATAATGTATCGGTTAATGGATTGGCAGGAAGTGGCGATGAAGGTAGAATTACCAAAAAAGATATTGAAGAGGTTTTGAAAAATGGGGTAAGTCCTTCAAATGTTCCTTTAGCTACTTCGTTGGTTCAAAATTTACCAATTGGAGTTGAAGTATTTGAAGAGGTAGCTGTATCTCAAATGCGAAAAGTAATAGCAAAAAGATTGGCGGAAAGTATGTACACTGCGCCTCATTTCTATTTAACGGTAGAAGTGAATATGGATGAAGCCAAAAAAGCGCGTGAGCAAATGAATGCAATTTCTCCTGTGAAAATATCGTTTAACGATATGGTTATCAAAGCCTGTGCTATGGCTTTGAAAAAGCATCCGAAAGTGAATTCACAATGGAGTGATGAGGCGATTACCATCAATCATCATGTTCATGTAGGTGTAGCCGTAGCTGTTGAAGATGGATTAGTCGTTCCTGTAGTTCGTTTTACCGACCAAATGAGTTTGTCTCAAATTGGTGCAGCCGTGAAAGATTTGGCAGGTAAAGCACGTAATAAAAAATTACAACCTTCAGAAATGGAAGGAAGTACATTTACGGTTTCCAACTTAGGAATGTTCGGTATCACAGAATTTACTTCAATCATCAACCAACCCAATTCAGCAATTTTATCAGTTGGCGCCATTATCCAAAAACCAGTAGTGCGTGACGGACAAATTGTGGTAGGACATACGATGAATGTGACACTTGCTTGTGATCACCGTACAGTAGACGGAGCCACTGGAGCTGAGTTTTTACAAACCTTACGTACCTTCTTAGAGAATCCAGTTACGATGTTGGCTTAATTCTCAAAAGAATATAA
>CAZUUI010000259.1:0-1097 GCA_964622955.1 uncultured Chitinophagaceae bacterium
GCTACCTGTAAAGTACCATCTTGTCCATGATGCCAATACAATGAGGATACAAGCCAACGAAAACCTTATGTATATTTTTCTTTTTTTCACTTATTTGGATTTAATTTTTAATTAAATTAATGTTTGATTCATTATAATCTTTTGGTTTTATGTAATAAAGCTCATAAAATTCATCAGATTGTGTATTTGTAAAATTTTTCAAGAATTGAATTCTATTTAAATTAACAGAGTCAAAAATAAAACATTTTTCTCTCATGTTGAAAAAATGTCTGATAGGTTTGGACTTATAATGACTTAATGAATCAAATAATAGAAGAATTGGCCTATTTAAACTATCTGTAAAATGAATAATTTCACTCATTTTGAGTGTGTCGGAATTTTTGTATGTAAAGTGTGTAATTTTTGAAAAACTTTTTTCTCGTGGTACATATATTTCAATATCTGAATAATAGGGAATTGACTCGGTGAAAAAATCGCGTTCTCCTATTAAAATCGAATTTTTGTATTTATCTTCATTTATGAAATCTGCCAATTCTTTTGAACAAGAATGAGGTTTTTCTATTGTTTCAAAGATTTGAACAATATTTGCTACAAAAAATACAATTAAAATTAAAGTAGGTAAATTAATGTAATTCTTTATAGATTTTGAATTATTAGACGGATTTAATTTAAAATAAATAAGAATGTAGAAAATAATTATAAGCCCAATATGTCTAGGAAAAAGTCCATAAACATTAATTGAAATAAATTGAGCAAGAATTAATAATAAATAAATGCCTATGAGATATGTTTTGGATTTTTTTAAGGATAAAATTAGTAGAAACAAAATTAGAATTCCAATGCTTATACCTACTGAATTCATTGTGCCGATAAAGGGCTTAAATGCATAATACGGTAGTAAAAGTGATATAGAATTGAAAGATAATAGTTTTTTTATGAGAAGTTGCTTATCGATAAAGAATACTGATAATGTATTGGTTTTGGTAACAATGCATCAGATTTTGACCGAAGTAAATCAGCCAATCAAGCCAAAATTCAAGATGAATTATTGCAAACGATTGTTCAATATGAAAATCAGCCGATGGATAAAGTTTTGG
>CAZUUI010000259.1:1107-1870 GCA_964622955.1 uncultured Chitinophagaceae bacterium
TACTTTTTTATTTTTAATCTTTTTTTCAATGATGTAAATAACATGAAATACAATGCTAATAATAAAGCCAATTACATTTGTTTGTGATAAACATATAGTATATAAGATAAATAGGAAATAGTTTTTCTTATTAAAATCTTTGTCAAAAAGATTGTACAATAGCAATATAAATGTTATAGATATACCATAATTTCTTGCTTTTATAGTATATTCAAAAAACATTAAGCTGGTAAATAGTAAAAAAGCCTTGACAAAAAATGGTAGTTTTGTCTTATAGGTAACTAAATACGAGTTGAATATTCCAATAGAAAAGGAAGCAATTTTTAATACAACAGTAGATTGAATAAAAAAGTATAGGATATACAAATAAATATACCACAGTAGCGGATGTCCTTCATTTTCAAGCTTATTAAAAGCAAGATCGAAAATTGAATTTGAATCAATCACGATGCTCAATGCTCTCATTTCATCACGCCAAATTACGTGGCTAATGGTAAAGTACAAGCTAATAAGACCCCATACTACAAATAAAATTATGTTTTTGTGTTTGCTAATCATAGGGTGTATATTGTCTTAAACGAGATTATTTCAAATAATCAAACTTTATAATTCCCCATCTATGCAATCTATATTCTACAGCTGTTTTTAAACAACCAAGACCGTAGATACTACTTCTTTTAAAATTTATAGAACTAGCTTCTTCAAAATATTTAGTAGGACAAGTAACTTCGCCACACTCAAAATTTTTCATGAAAAGTTGTGT
>CAZUUI010000259.1:1880-2985 GCA_964622955.1 uncultured Chitinophagaceae bacterium
GATTGTCAAATACAAAGTCGTCAGAAATCATATTGTAATTTATGCTTTGAAGTGCTTTCTTTGAAAAAGCTCTATACCCTGTGTGATATTCAGACAGTTTTTGATTCATCATTATATTTTGAAATAAGGTCAAAAATCTATTTGCAATATATTTATACATTGGCATACCTCCTTTTAGAGCACCCTTTCCTAATATTCTTGAAGCAAATACTACGTCATAGAGCTCATTTCCTATAATTGAAATCATAGCAGTTAGCAATAATGGGGTGTATTGATAATCGGGATGCAACATTACTACAATGTCGGCATTTAATTCTAAGGCTTTATTATAACAGGTTTTTTGATTCCCGCCATATCCCTTATTTTGTTCGTGTCTACTTACATGGTTGATTCCTGGTCCTTTAGCTTTTTCTGAAGTGTTGTCTTTACTATGATCATCTACAAGGATTACTTCGTCTACAATATCAAAAGGGATTTCATTATACGTAATCTCTAAGGTTTTTTCAGCATTGTAAGCAGGCATTACGACTACTACTTTTTTTCCATTATACATATTTTTCTTCGTTTAAAGTTTACAAAATTATAAATTTAAAATTAATGCTTATTTCTTTATTCATTAATAGATAATATTTCATCGAATATCAATGAATTGTTTGATAGTTTTGGAATTTTAGATTGTGCGGATAATCTATTTTGTTTTCGAAGCCATTTTTCAAAAATTCCGTTAGTTGCAACTTTTACTTTTAACTGCTTCATTACTAAATTATTACTTCGTTTCGCTTTGTAGTCACTATTTAATTCTTGTAAAATATTGTCTAATTTATGTTCAAATAATACTAAGTCTTTTGGTTCTCTTAAAAATTCAATGAGCCAATTGTGAAATCCTACTTGGTTTTCATCAATTCTAGGTGCTACGGTAAAATGTATAATTTCAAAATCAACTGTATGTCTCAATGTTTCCAATGCTTTTTCTACGTTGTGAATCATCAATTCTTCGCCAAAAGCATTGATATAATGTTTTGTTCTTCCAACAATTTTTAATTTTAGGGGGTTTTTGTGGGTTATTTCTATTTAATTCAGCCGCTGGATCAGGCCCGCCGATGGG
>CAZUUI010000260.1:0-1791 GCA_964622955.1 uncultured Chitinophagaceae bacterium
TTGATAGAATAAATTTCTTATACCTTCATAATCATTAAGGTTTGCGTCTTTAATTGTAATTTTACTTAACATAATATTTTTTATTTTAATTAATGTTCCATTTGGCTTAATCCTTTTGACAAGTTATAATATTTTCCTTCTTTGGAAATCAACGTTGTATGTGAACCATCTTCTACTATTTTTCCTTTTTCTATCATCAATATTCTATCGCAGGCTTCTATTGTAGTCAATCGATGTGCAATGATGATAGCCGTTCGGCCTTTTATCAATGTTTCTATGGCATATTGCAGCTTTCGCTCTGTTTGCACGTCTAAGTTGGATGTAGCTTCGTCCAAAATGAGAATTTTAGGATCATAAGCAAACACTCTCGCCAAGGCTATGAGCTGTTTCTCCCCTACCGACAAGTTATTTCCATCGGGAGATATTTTCATATCCAATTGATTTTTAAACGTATGCAACTGCATAATATCTAAAATGTCCTCTACTTTTTGACGACTCACATTTTCATTGCCAAATTGTATATTTTCAAATAACGTTCCCGAAAATATACTAGGATGCTGCAAAACCACCCCAACTTGACTTCTAAAACTCGCCAGTGTTCGTTCCCGGTAGTCTATTCCATCTATTTTTACAAATCCTTCTTGTGGTTCATAAAATCTGGAAATGAGCGAAGCCAATGTCGTTTTTCCTTCTCCTGTAGGCCCTACCAAGGCTACGGAAGTACCCGCTTTAATCGTTAGATTCAAATTTTCAATTATCCATCGCGTTTCATTGTAGCGAAAACTCATAGTTTCAATCGCTATGTCTCCTTTGATGTCTGAAAAATTGGGTAAATCATCTGTTTTATCCTTCACGGCTATAGGTTCATCCAATAGCGAAAATATTCGCTCGCCAGCACTCATACTGTTTTGTGCAATTGAGTAATAGGATGCAATATCCAAAATAGGCTCAAAAATAAGTGTAGAATAGATGAAAAAAGAGGCCAAAGCACCAATCGTTAGGCTTGTAGCGCCATTTATGGTTTCCATACCACCTATATAGAGCACAAAAAAAGTAGCAATACTTCCCAATCCCACTACTATAGGAAAATAGGCTATGCTATAAAATGATGATTTATACGATTTATCCCTATAAGTGCTCGCTTTGCTGTTGTATATAGACGATGCTTTTTCTTCATTTACCAATATTTTATTGATTTCTACACCGTATATATGTTCGTTTACAAGTCCTATCAATTCACTGTTTACTTTTCGGGCTTCACGAGAATATTGGGTTATTTTTTTTCGGATAAATACGGTACCTAAAATCAAAATAGGGATTGTAGCTAGTATAAAAAAAGCTAATTTAGGTGAAAAAAAAAACATAAAACCAAAACAGAAAATAATCATCGTTATCCCCCATCCTGCTTGTATCAAACCCCAACTGATAACTTCTGCCACTCTATCAGTATCGGATGAAATACGAGTGAGTAGCCAGCCCGCAGAATTTTTATCCAAATAGGAAAATGAAATATGTTGCAGTTTTGCAAAAAGGTCTCTTCGGAGATTGAACAAGGTGATTTCGGCTATTTTTCCCGCAAAATATATAAAACACATAACACTAATGCTTAGCGTAAGGGTTGATAAAAATAACTTTAGTATAGTAAGTCTGAAACATTCTTCACACCATAAGTTTTGTATATTTTTAAGATTGGAATAAGTTGTTTGTTATTCAAAAAATGACTTAAATATTATTTTGAGAACAATAGTTAGTCTTCAATTTTTTTAAAAGACACACCTAAATAAATGAAAT
>CAZUUI010000260.1:1801-2978 GCA_964622955.1 uncultured Chitinophagaceae bacterium
CCTCCACTATCGCTACTAATGTAATGGTAGAGAGCATAAAAAACAAATAACGCTTATTTTCTTTAAAGCTATAGCGCATCAGTCGATTGACAAATGCAAAAACCGATTTATTATCTTCAAATTTCTTATCTTGACTAGTCATATTCTTTTTATTTTCTTATAAAATACTTTTGATATAGCTACTGTTAGCTATCACTTCTTCGGGGGTTCCAATGGTTTCTATCATTCCTGCTTCGGAAATGACAATAACTTTATCGGCCTTATACATCGTTTCAAGCCTATGGGTTATGAAAAAACAGGTTTTGTCATTGAGCAAAGAGAAAATAGAGCATTATTAGGAAAATATTCTTCAGGTAAAAAAGTCTTGATGTAAAATCATCTAAAATCAAGATGTCACAATCTTTTGTGAGTGTTCGAGCCAGCGATAATCGTTGTTTTTGACCACCCGAAAGGCTTACACCCTTCTCTCCTACTTCAGTTTCGAGTTCATTGGGAAATATTTCTATAATATTTCTAAATCCCGATATATGAAGCAATTCCCTCAATTCTGTTTCTTCTCTATTTTCATTGGCATAGCGCAGATTATTTTTGATATCCATCGAAAATAAATAAGGCTGCTGGGTCACAAATCCAATTTTGTTTCGTAAATATTGGGGATGAATGTCTTTTAAAGGTGTGTTTCCAATTTTTATTTCGCCTTGTGTAGGTTCGTATAATCGAAGCAAAAGCTTCATCAATGTAGATTTTCCACTTCCCGATGTTCCCATCAAAGCGATTTTTTCGCCCTTTTTCACGTCAAATGTTATTTGATGCAAAATGGGTTTAGAATCATTGGGATAAGTAAAATCAATCGATTCAAAACGACGGGCTTCGTGAATGGAGACGTCCTTTTTACCTTGTAGGACCTCTTTGGATTCTTTGAAAATTTCTTCAATTCTATCTACAGCCACAAAAGCCATTCCCATTTGCCCCAATACTCTTCCTATCATTTTGAGTGGCCAAGAAATCATCCCAGCGTAGGAATAGCAAGTAGCCAATTCAGATACGCGCATATCACCTATGTATACAAAATAACCGCCAATACAAATAATCAACAAGGTTTGTGTCAACGATAAAAAATCCATTGTAGGCCAGTAAAACGTATGCAATAGCGCATTTTTCATACCTGCTTGATATT